>NZ_RPSE01000402.1:0-5522 GCF_003949955.1 Streptomyces sp. WAC05292 | reverse complement strand
CCCGCCCGCCCCCCGGCCGGCGCACACCCCCGCACGGAAGGCGTCACGCGGTGCGCGTCCGGGCCGACCCCGGGCGGCCGGCGCGGGGGGCCGACAGCAGGCCCCGCACGGCCATCGCGGTGCCCGCGGCGACGATCGCCGCGGCCACCGACATGCCCAGCACCCCGTTCAGCGGCAGCGCGATCCCGATGGCGCCGCCCAGCACCCACGCCACCTGGAGCAGGGTCTCCGACCGGGCGAACGCGGAGGTCCGCACCGACTCCGGGACGTCCCGCTGGATGGTGGCGTCCAGCGACAGCTTCGCCAGCGCCTGGCAGAACCCGGCCGTCGCCCCCAGCACCGCCACGAACAGCCCGCTGAAGAACACCGCGGCCAGCACCGCCACCCCCAGCGCCAGCGCCAGCACCGCCGCGATGATCGCCTCCGGGGCCCGCGCCCGCAGCCACGCCCCGACCGCCGTCCCCGACGCGTTGCCGATGCCCGCGGCCACGCCGACGATGCCCAGCGACACCGCCGCGCTCTGCCCGGACAGCGGGTGCTCCCGCAACAGGAACGCCAGGAAGAAGATCAGGAAACCGGACAGGGCGCGCATCGCCGCGTTCGCCAGCAGCCCGCACAGCACCGAACTGCTGACCGTGCGCAGGCCCGGCCGGCGCGAGTGCGGCTCGTGCGTCGACAGCACCACCCGCCGCTCGCCCTTGGCCTCGTCCACCTTGTGCGGCAGGCGGAACGCAGCGACCGTGCCCCCCACGAAGATCACGCACGCCCCGTACAGCGGCCACGGCGGCCCGATCGTGTGCAGTCCGGCCGCGACCGGCGCGGCCGCGCCCGTGGCCAGCAGGCCCGCGAGCGTCACCCGCGAGTTCGCCTTCACCAGGGAGAACCCGGCCGGCAGCAGCCGCGGGACCACCGCGCTGCGCACCACCCCGTACGCCTTGGACGCCACGAGCACGCCCAGCGCCGCCGGGTACAGCTCGATCCCGCCGGTGGCGACCGCCCCGGACATCGTCAGCGCGAGCAGCGCCCGGGCCAGCATCGCCCCGGCCATCGCGGCGCGCCGCCCGTGCGGCAGCCGGTCCAGCAGCGGGCCGATCACCGGGGCGAGCACGGTGAACGGCGCCATCGTGATGGCGAGGTAGAGGGCGACCCGGCCGCGCGCCTCGTCCGTGGGAACGGAGAAGAACACCGTCGACGCCAGCGCCACCGTGATCATCACGTCGCCGGCGCCGTTGACGGCGTGCAGCTCGATCAGCTTGCCCAGGCCGGACTCGCCGGCCCCGTGGGCGTGCGTCGCGCGCCGGATCCCGCGCGCCGCACCGGTGACCGGGAGGTGCAGGGCACGCCCGACGGCCCGGCCGGCCCGCCTGGCCGGTCCCGGGCCGCCGCGCGACGACCGTACGGGTGCCACACCCGACATACTGCCCCACCGGCCCGGCGCCGACCCGCCGCCCCGGGGCTCCCGGGCGTGCCCGGCACCCCCGCGGGGGCCGCCCGCGGCCGCCGGACGGCCGTGCCCGTGTCGCCGCCTTGTCCGCGAATCGGACCTTGCATGTGGGCGAGGCGCTCCGAAGGAGGTAGCGTGCGTAGCGCGCCACCGGCGGTTGCTCTTGGCGGCGCGCCTCTTCGCGATCCCGCAGAATGGATGGCAGGTAGGTGCGCCCGGGACCGATCGGGTGCGGACGTCGACGCGGCCCTCTGGTCCGCTCCGCCCGCGCCTCGCACGGACAGGACCGACGGGTCGTTGTGGACGACGGTACGGACGGCGCACTCGTGAGACGGCGTAGGAGAGAACGAGACCTGTGAGTGCTGCGACGACGCGAAGCCGGACCCCCGACCGCCTGTGCGCCGAGGCGGTGGACCTCGCCCGCGGGGCGGCCGAGGAGCTTGCCGCGCCAGGCGTCGTGGGCGAGCACGTGGGGATGGTCGCGGAGGGCGACCGCGTCGTCACGCACTTCTTCGCGTGCGAGGACCCGGGCTACCGCGGATGGCGGTGGGCCGTCACCGTGGCGCGGGCCTCCCGTGCGAAGCACGTCACCCTCGACGAAACGGTGCTCCTTCCCGGCTCCGATGCCCTCCTGGCCCCCGAATGGGTGCCGTGGAGCGAGCGCCTGCGCCCCGGCGACCTCGGCCCCGGCGACCTGCTGCCCACCGACGCCGACGACCTGCGGCTGGAGCCCGGCTTCACCGGCGAGGACGCGCCGCCCCCGAACTCGGCGGTCTCCGCGGAGATGGCCGAACTCGTCGAGGCGGAGGACGCCGACGTCACCGACCGCACCGCCGTACCGGTCCGCGGCTCCATCGCCGCGGTCGCCGAGGAGCTCGGCATGCGGCGCGCCCGCGTCCTGTCCCGGTACGGGCTGCACTCCGCCGCCGACCGCTGGGACGAGGCCTACGGCGCGAAGACCCCGATGGCGCAGGCCGCGCCCGCGTCGTGCGTCTCCTGCGGCTTCCTCGTCGCCATCGGCGGCTCCCTCGGCCAGGCCTTCGGTGTCTGCGCCAACGAGTTCGGGCCCGCCGACGGCCGCCTGGTCTCCCTCTCGTACGGCTGCGGCGGGCACTCCGAGGCCGCCGTCATGCCGAAGCCGCTGCGGCCCGCGCCGCCCGTCCTCGACTCGATGGCGTCGGACGAGTTCCCGCTGCGGCCCGCACCCGACACCGGCTCGGTGCCGTCGGCGGACCTCCCGGCCGCGGACCTCGGGCACTCGTAGGGCTCGAACGGCGCCGCGCCGCCGACCCCTTGGCGGCCCGCCCGCCAACGCGCCCGCCGCGGGCCGCGGTTCGCCCGCACCCGCCCCGACACGCAGTACGGGCGCCCGGCGTTGGACCGCGGCGCCCGGCGGCCGTACGGCGGCGGCCGGCCGCGGACCCGCGCGCAGCGGCGGGGAGGCGTCGCGCGCACCCGCGGGCTACGCTCGCGCCATGAGGCTGTTCGCCGCGGTGCTGCCGCCCCCGGAGGCCGTCGCCGAGCTGCGCCGGGCCCTGGAGCCCGTCCGCGACGACCGGCTGCGGTGGACCGGGGAGGACGGCTGGCACTTCACGCTCGCCTTCATGGGCGAGGTCGGCGACCCGCTCCTGCCCGATCTGCACGCCCGCCTGGAGCGGGCCGCGCACCGCACCGAGCCCTTCACCCTCCGCCTGCACGGCTTCGGCCGCTTCGGGGACCGCGCCCTGTGGGCGGGCGCCGCCGGCGGCATCGACGCGATGCGGATGCTCGCCGAGCGGGCGGACGCGGCGGCCCGCCGGGCCGGCGTCCCCATGGACCGCCACCGCCGCTACACCGCCCACCTCACCGTCGCCCGCAGCGCCGGCGGCACCGGCCTGCGCCCGTACGCGGAGGCCCTCGCCGGCTTCGAGGGCACGCCGTGGCGGGTCGGCGAGCTCAGCCTGGTCCGCAGCAACCTCCCCACGGGCGGCGTCCCCGGGGAGCGGCCCCGCTACGAGGTGGCCGGCGCCTGGCCCCTCGGCGGCTGACACCCGGCCGCGGGCGCCGCGGCCCGGCCCCTCGGTACGGGGACCGACGGCGGCCGCGTTACGCTCGACGGGTGGATCCCAAGACCCGAAACCGCGTGATGGCCGGTGTGCTCGTGCTGATGTTCTTCGTCGTGGCAGTGGCGGCCGCCGTCGGACAGTAGAGCCCGCCGCCCGCGGCCGCCGTGCGCCGCCGGCCCTACCAGGCGAACGCCTCGGGAGCGGGGCCCGGCCCCGGGAACACCTCGTCCAGCCCGTCCAGCACCTCCTGGGGGAGGTCCAGCTCCACCGCCCGCAGCGCGGACGCGAGCTGCTCCTGCGTCCGCGGCCCGACGATCGGCCCGGTGATCCCGGGCCGGGTCAGCAGCCACGCCAGGGCCGTCTCGCCCGGCTCCAGGCCGTGCTTGGCGAGCAGGTCCTCGTACGCCTGCACCTGCGCCCGCACCGCCGTGTTGGCCAGCGCGTCCGCGGACCGGCCCGAGGCGCTGCGCCCGGAGGTCGCGGCCTTGCGGATCGCCCCGCCGAGCAGCCCGCCGTGCAGCGGGGACCACGGGATGACGCCGAGCCCGTACTCCTGCGCCGCCGGGATCACCTCCAGCTCGGCGCGCCGCTCGGCCAGGTTGTACAGGCACTGCTCGCTGACCAGCCCGAGCCGTCCGTGGCGCGCCGCCGTCTCGTTGGCCTGGGCGATCTTGAAGCCGGGGAAGTTCGAGGAGCCCGCGTAGAGGATCTTGCCCTGGTTGACGAGGACGTCGACGGCCTGCCAGATCTCCTCGAACGGGGTGCGCCGGTCGACGTGGTGGAACTGGTAGAGGTCGATGTAGTCGGTCTTCAGCCGCTTGAGGCTGGCGTCGACGGCGCGGCGGATGTTCAGCGCCGACAGCCGGTCGTGGTTGGGCCACGGCTCGCCCTCGGGGGCCATGCTCGCGTAGACCTTGGTGGCGAGGACCGTCTTCTCGCGGCGGCGGCCGCCCTGCGCGAACCAGGTCCCGATGATCTCCTCGGTGCGGCCCTTGTTCTCGCCCCACCCGTAGACGTTAGCGGTGTCGAAGAAGTTGACGCCGGCGTCGAGCGCGGCGTCCATGATGGCGTGGCTCTCCGGCTCGCCCGTCTGGGGGCCGAAGTTCATCGTGCCGAGTACGAGTCGGCTGACCTTGAGACCGGTGCGTCCGAGCTGTGTGTACTTCATGGGCCCAGCCAACTGCCTGTGCCGGGCCGGGGCAAGTGCCCCCGCCGGGAGGCGCGTTACGCGCGGGCGTGGTCCGGGGCGGGCTCGTAGGGGGCGCCGATGCCCCAGGCCTGGTGGAGGACCGAGGCGAACTCGCCGGCCAGGCGGTGCTCGCCCGAGGCGTTGGGGTGGGTGCCGTCGTAGGTGTCGCGGTGGATGTCGTACCCGGCGGGGCGCGCGCCCAGCAGGATCGGCGAGGCGGGCGTCGACAGGTCGGCGACGGCCTTGGCGAGGAGCTCGTTGAAGCGGTCGACCTCGGCGGCGAACGGCGCGTCCGACTCGGCCCGCACGTTCGGGATGACCGGAAGCAGCACCATGCGGATGCGGGGCCGGGCGGCGCGTGCGGCGGCGACGAAGCGGCGGGCGTTGGCCGCGGTCTCGTCGGCGGCGGTGTAGAAGCCGAGGTCGATCAGGCCGAGGGAGACGAGCAGGACGTCGGCGCGGCCGGCGGCGACGGCGCCGCCTATGAGGGGCGCCATGTGCTGCCAGCCCTCGCCCCAGCCGGCGAGGTGGCGGCGGGCGCGCTCGGGGAAGCCGGGGTCGGCGTAGTCGTGGCTGGTGGGGGCGTCGTCCCGGGGGTCGTAGAGGCCCGTGCGGGGGCCGACGACGGCGTACGGGCCGCCGAAGGTGGCGTTCAGGTGCTGCCACATCCGGTAGCGCCAGGTGTAGTCGCCGGCGCGTCCGATGGTCATGGAATCGCCGACGAACATGAAACGCATCCGGTCATCATCGCGGATCGCGCGCCGCGCGCCCCTGTGATGCCGGACACGCCGGGCGCCCCTGGCAGGCTTGGGACCATGCGCCTGCTGCCGTCCCCGCCCCCGCC
>NZ_RPSE01000401.1:0-5545 GCF_003949955.1 Streptomyces sp. WAC05292 | reverse complement strand
GTTCTCGGCCGGCGGGGCGGCCGGCTCCGCAGGCTGGGCCGCCGGCGGCTGCGCGGCCGCCGGCGGGGTCGTGGTCGACGGGGTGGTCGCGGGCGGGAGCGCGCAGTTCGCGACCGAGCTGCGGACCCGCTCGCCGGTGGAGAAGTGCCGGAGCTTGCAGGCGTTGGTGCCGAGCCCGCCGTCGACCTGGGCGTAGCCGGGGCCGATGACGAGGAGGGAGTCGTTCTGGCCGCGGACGGTGTCGTTGCCGGGGCCGCCCTGGACGATGCCCGCGGACTCCGCGCCCACGGACTTCGGCTCGATGATGTCGTGCTCGCTGCCGCCGAGGATCCGGCCCCCGAGGTCGACGTTGCCGGTGCGGATGGTGTCCTTGCCGTCGTTGCCGAAGACCTGGCCGCCGCCGCGCTGGTACTCGCCGGGCTCGCCGAGCACGCTGCCGGTGGTGATCATGTCGTCGCCGTGGTCGCCGTAGACGGTGGCGCCGTGGTCGGCGGTGCCCATGACGAGGGCGGTGATGATGGTGTCGTTGCCGGCGCCGCCGCGCACGGAGGCGTTGCCGTTGCGGGGGGCGAGGTTGTTGACCTGGAGGGTGTCGTTGCCCTCGCCGCCGAGCACCTGCGAGTCGATCAGCATGCCCTTGACGCGGATGTTGTCGTCGCCGCCGCCGCCCCAGATGATGGCGTTCTCGACGTCGTTCTCGCAGACGATCGTGTCGTTGCCCGCGGTGCCCCGGACCTCCTGTCCGGGGCGTGCCTCCACGCCGTTGACGTAGCACCAGTGGGACGGCAGGGGTTCGGCGGCACTGGCCGGTCCCGCGGCGAGCGAGGCGGCGGCAGCGACCGTCCCGGCGAAGGTGTACGTGGCGGTGCGTAGGGTGCGGCGCGTGCGCAGCATGAAGTCTCCCGAGCATGGGTGGTGTGTGTGGTGGGGGTTCGGTGTGCTGGTGGTCGGTCAGGACAGCCCGTGCCGCAGGGGCGTGAGCTGTTCGATGTCGTACCGGTTCCGCAGGTCGGCGATCGCGGCGGTGTCCGGGGCGACGCCCGAGTCGAGCAGGGCGATGAGCTCCTCGAAGTACCGCTCGTGATCCGGTGGCGGTGAGGCCTGGAAGAACATGCGGGCCGGCTCGCCGGTCGGGTTGGCGAAGGCGTGCGGGCAACCGGGCGGGACCACGATGACGGTCCCGGGGGTGGCCCGCACGACCTGGCGTCCGTCGAGCGACTCCCAGTGTCTCCAGTCGTCGCCGCTGCGCACGCGCGGCTCGAAGGCCATGACGTCGAGTTCACCCTCCAGGACGTAGAACAGCTCTTCGCTGCGGATGTGCCGGTGGGCGCCGACGTCGAAGCCGGGCGGGACGACGACCTCGAAACTGGAGGCGACGGTCGAGTGCTCGCCGGTCACCTTGAAGGTGACCTGCTGGGCGGGGGTGTGCAGGGTCCGGCCGTGGCCCGGCGGCACGAGCAGGCCGTCCCGGGCTGCGTGCGCGGTCATGACCAGGTCACCGGCAGCCCTTCGGGGCCGCGGATGAGCGCTCCGGGCCGCCAGCGCAGTTCCGCGGTCGGCACGGTGAAGCGCAGGTCCTGGAAGCGGTCGAGCAGGGCGTCGACCATCAGCTCCGACTCCAGGCGGGCGAGCATCGCGCCGGGGCAGAAGTGGGGGCCGTACCCGAAGGAGACGTGCGGGTTCGGGCTGCGGTCCAGGTGGAGTTCGTCGGGGTCGGGGAAGACGTCGGGGTCGCGGTTGGCGGCCAGGTAGGAGACGTAGACCGCCTCGCCGGCACGGATGAGCTGGCCGGCGACGACGACGTCCTCCAGGGCGATCCTGGACAGGCCGACCGCGTTGCGGTGGGGGATGTAGCGCAGCAGCTCGTTGAGCCCGGAGGGCCGCAGCTCGGGTCTGTCGCGCAGCCGGTCCATCAGGTCCGGCCGCGTGAGCAGGATGTAGACCATGTTGCCGACGTTGTTGGTGACGGCCTCGCCGCCGATCTGGATGAGCAGGCCCAGACCGGTGGCCTCCTCCAGGGTGACCTCGCCGTCGCGGACGGCCTTGTCGAGGAGCCCGATGACGCTGTCGTCGTGGGGGACGTCGCCGGAGCGCAGGCGCGCGGCGAGGTAGGCGAGCGCCTCGTTCTTGGCGCGCTCGCTGCGTTCGGCGCCCTGGGCGGAGGAGAGGATGAGGGTGGTCCATTCGTGGACCACGGGACGGTCCTGCTCGGGTACGCCCATCAGCTCGCAGACGACGGCGAGCGGGAAGGGCGCGAGGAGGCGTTCGGTCAGGTCCGCGGGCGGGCCGTCGGCGAGGATGCCGTCGACGAAGCCGTCGAGCATCTCCTTGGCCCGGGTGCGCAGGCGCTCCACGCCGGTCGTGGTGAAGGCGGCGGCGACGGTGCGGCGCAGCCGGGTGTGGTCGGGCGGGTCCTCGAACCCGACGGCGCCGGGCGCGGGGATGAAGTGGGGGGCCAGGCGGGTGACGTCGTGTTCGGCGACGAGCTTGCGGCTGAACCGCGGGTCGTTGGCGACCATGCGCACGTCGTCGTAGCGGCATACGAGCCAGGCCCAGCCGGATCCGTTGGGCAGCCGGATCCGGGTGACGGGCCCCGCCTGCATCAGTCCGGCGAGGACGGGGTCGAAGTCGACCCCCTCCAGCGCCGGGGTGGGCCAGTGCGTGACGGGTGGCCGTGCGGTTGCGGGGCCGTCCTTCAGCATTCTTCGGATTCCTCCCTCAACCGGTCCCTCGTTCGGAGGTCCAGCTGCCCAGTGAGATCTCTGCGGTGATGCCGGGGCCGAAGCCGGCCAGCAGGCCCTTCGCGGCGTCGGCGGTGCGGTTCTCGTCGAAGAGGCGGCGCAGCGCGTCGAGGACGACGGCGCTGGCGATGTTGCCGTACTCGGTCAGTGTGGCCCGACTGAAGCGGAATGCTTCGGGTGCCACACCGAGGTACTTGCTGAGGTCGTCCAGGATGCGTGGTCCACCCGCGTGGATGATGTAGAAGTCCAAGGCTGCGGCGTCCCAGCCGTGGGCCTTGGCCAGTTCCTTGAGGGACGGGGCGAGGGGTTCCATCGTTCCGGGCACACGCCGGTCGAGCTTGAAGTGGAATCCCGTCGACTTGACGTCGTACATGATCCAGTCCTCTGTCTGGGGGATGATGTACGAGCTGTTGCGGTGCAGGGTCATGCCGGTGCCGCCGCGGCCGCGGACGACCGCGGCGCCGATGCCGTCGCCGAAGAGGCCGTTGGAGAGCAGGTTGCCGACCTCGAGGTCGCTGGGCTGGTAGCACAGCGAGCACAGTTCGCAGGACACGATCAGCG
Source organism: Streptomyces sp. WAC05292 (assembly GCF_003949955.1). Taxonomy (NCBI): domain Bacteria; kingdom Bacillati; phylum Actinomycetota; class Actinomycetes; order Kitasatosporales; family Streptomycetaceae; genus Streptomyces; species Streptomyces sp. WAC05292. Next base: position 2,243 of record NZ_RPSE01000401.1, on the reverse strand, counting down.
CGTTCGCGTCCGGGTAGGCGGTGCAGAAGTCGTGGGCCCGGTTGACGGCGGCACCGCCGGCTGCGCAGCCCAGCTGGGCGATGGGGAGCTGCCTGGTGTCGGTCCGGAAGCCCATCGCGTTGATCATCCAGGCGGTCAGCGAGGGCATCATGAAGCCCGTGCACGACACGTAGATGATCATGTCGATGTCCTTGGCGCGCAGCTGCGCGTCCTCGAGCGCCTGCCGCACCACGGCGGGGACCCGGGCCTTGGCCTCGGCCTCGTAGACCGCGTTGCGCGACTCGAAGCCGGGGTGCTTGAGCGTCTCCTCGATGGGCTGCACGATGTGCCGCTTCGCGACGCCGGTGTTGCGGATCAGACGCAGTGCCAGGTCGAGCTGCGGATGGTCCGCGTGCACGGATCGGGCCAGGTCGAGGGTCTCCTCCATCGTGATCACGTGCTCGGGCACGGACACCGTTGGCCTGCACAGAGTCGCCATGGGTGGCTCTCCTTTCCTGTCTGACACAGCCTCACGGACCCGCAGCCGAAGCGCGCGCGGGACTACGGCGTTGGTGACATGGGCCAATCCGGTGATGCTGCCCGGCACGGGCGGCGGGGCGGGTGGCGACCGGGAAGGGATGCGTGTGCCGATATGGCCGCGGAAATCCCATGTGGCCGCGGAATCGTGCGGTCGGGGGAGCCATCCACGCAGGGAGATGAAGCATGACGGCAGAGCCGAGAACGGCCGCGGGGCCGGCTGCGCAGCCGGCCCCGGACGAGACGGTGCACCACTGGAACCTGGACGACTTCCAGGCGCTGGACTTCGACCCGTTCCTCCACGAGCGGCTGAAGGAGAAACGAGCCGCCCGCATCAGGCTGCCCTTCGGCCAGGGCGACGCCTGGCTGATGTCGCGTTACGCCGACGTCAAGGCGGCCACGACCGATCCGCGTTTCAGCAGGTCGGAGCTGGTGGGCCGGACGATCACCGCCTCCTCGCCGCACGCGATCGCCTCACAGAAGGCGTCCTTGAACTACGCCGACCCGCCCCGGCTGAACGACATGCGCCGCGTGGTGGCGCGCGCGTTCACCGGCAAGGCCATGCAGAAGCTCCGGCCTACCATCCAGCGGACCACCGACGGCCTGCTGGACGGGATGGAGCGGCACGGCTCGCCCGCCGACCTGGTCGAGCACCTGCACGGCCCGCTGCCCCTCGCCGCCGTCGCCGACCTGCTCGGGATGCCGCACGAGATGCGGGCCGACATGACCGACTGGGCGAATGTGGCGATGACGCCGGGGCCCGCCCCCGCGCAGAGCGTCGACGCGCTCAAGACGGTCCGCGAGACGGTCGTCGCCCTCCTGGAGATGCGCCGCAAGGAGCCCACCGACGACCTCGCCGGGGTGCTGACCTCCGCCGCCGCGGCCGGCGAGATCACCGACGACGAGGCCGTGTCGCTGGCCACCGCGATCCTGGTGAGCGGCGCCCACGCGGTCCGCAACAACAGCGCCAACATGGTCTACGCCCTCCTCACCCACCCGGAGCACCTCGCGCGGCTGCGCGCCGAGCCGGAGCTGATCCCCCAGGCGGTGGAGGAGCTGCTGCGCTTCATCCCGCACCGCAGCGGTGTGGGCCTGCCGCGGATCGCGACGCGCGACCTGGAGATCGCCGGGGTGCAGATCAAGGCGGGCGACGCCGTCTACTCCTCGTACCTGGCGGCCAACCGGGACCCGGAGGCCTTCCCCGACCCGGACAGGCTGGACTTCGACCGCGGCCCGATCGCCCACATGGCCTTCGGGAACGGCCCGCACCACTGCGTCGGCTCGATGCTGGCCCGGATGGAGTCGGAGGTCATGCTGGCCACGCTCCTCGACCGCTACCCGCGGCTGGCCCTGGCGGTCCCGCCCGAGCAGGTCGAATGGCAGGCCGGCGGCCTGATCCGCGGCCCCAAGTCCCTTCCGGTGTCCTGGTGATACGCCGGCACCGGATCAAGGTGGTCAAGGGCGTACCGGACCACATAGAACTGGCGGCCCTCACGGCCGCCCTGCTCGTGCTCGCGCGCGCCGCCGAGATCGCGGGTCCGCCCCGCACCACCCGGCACCGCCGCGCCCACTGGGACCGCGACCTGCCGTCACCGGTCCACCACCCCGCGCACTCCTGGCGCGCCCGCCCGAAGTCCGCCCTCCCCCACTGAGGACGGCGCTCCGGAAGGGGACGCCGGGACGGCGAAGCCGCGGCGGCCGCACTGCTGCGGCCGCCGCGGCGGTGC
>NZ_RPSE01000400.1:0-5552 GCF_003949955.1 Streptomyces sp. WAC05292 | reverse complement strand
GCCGCGGGGGCGGCAGGGGCTTGCCGGGCGGCCGAGTGCGCGGTTCCGCACGGCTGCGCGGGCGCGGGCGCGGCGGACGGCGCGGGGCCGGCCGGTCGGAGGTGGCCCTCCAGGTCGGGTACCAGGGGCAGCGGCGGCGCCGCCCCCTCCGCCAGCCGCAGGGTGGACTCCCCGATCCGCAGGAGCGCGCCCGGCGGCAGCGGCACGGGCCGGCGCCCGACCTCGGCGCCGTCGAGCGTCGTGCCGTTCGTCGAGTCCAGGTCCGCCACCGCGACGCGCCCGTCCGGCAGGACCGTCACCGTGCAGTGCAGCCGCGAGACGTCCGGGTCGTCGAGCGGGACGTCGGCGTCGGCCGAGCGGCCGATCCGGATCATGCCCGGGTGCAGCAGGTGCACTCCGCCCGCGTCGGGCCCGGCCACCACGTGGAGCTGGGCGCCCTCCGCGCCGTCGGGGGCGGCGTCCGGGACGGGGCCGTGCAGGCCGAGGACGGCGCCGTCGACGAGCGGAGGCTCGCCGAGGACGTGGCGCTGCGGGTCGAGGCGGCGCTCGCCCGCGTACAGGGCCGCCGTACCGCCGGTGTCGGGGCCGCCGACGGTCGCGGCGAGCCCGGAGGCGACCGCGGAGAGCGGCGTTCCGGCGGGCGCGGTGACGAGGACGTCACAGCCGGCGGGCACGGTCTGGTGGCCGCTGCGCGACCCGAGGACGGTCAGCCGGATCTGCATCGCCGTCAGCGGTCCCTTCTGCGCGGTGCGCGGTGCGTGCGCCCGGCGGGGACGGCGGACGAGCCCGCCCGGCCCCCCACCCGGCACGGCGCGTCGTCCGGTCAGGTCTGCGCGGGAGCGCGGGCTCCCCGCCCCCGCTTCCGCACGGGTGCATCCTCGCACCTGTTGCGGACGACACGCCCGGCACCCACCGATAAATGATCTTGAATGGCCGGGGTCCGGCGCAAGGGGCGCACCCCTGCGGACGCGCTCCCCGGGGAAACCCGAGGAGAGCGGCCCTCCGCCGCGGAAAATCGCCTCCGGCATACGCCGCGAACATCACACTCCGCACATATGTGCGGCAACCAACCGCCGCCGCCCGGCGTCTTTGCGGAGGACACCCCCTAGAGTGGGCCGCAATACCCAACGACATGCACCACCCACCACGACAGCAGGGAGCGCGAGACGTGCGGCCAGTCGGCAGCAAGTACTTGCTCGAGGAGCCGCTCGGGCGCGGCGCCACGGGCACCGTCTGGCGAGCCCGCCAGCGCGAGACCGCCGGCGCCGAGGCCGCCGTGGCCGGCCAGCCGGGCGAGACCCTGGCCATCAAGGTCCTCAAGGAGGAGCTGGCCCAGGACCCGGACATCGTCATGCGCTTCCTGCGGGAGCGCTCCGTCCTGCTGCGCCTGACCCACCCCAACATCGTCCGCACCCGCGACCTCGTCGTCGAGGGCGACCTCCTCGCCCTCGTCATGGACCTCGTCGACGGCCCGGACCTGCACCGCTACATCCGGGAGAACGGCCCCTTCACCCCGGTCGCCGCGGCCCTGCTGACCGCCCAGATCGCCGACGCGCTCGCCGCCAGCCACGCCGACGGCGTCGTCCACCGCGACCTCAAGCCCGCGAACGTCCTGCTCGACGAGGCCGACGGCCGCATGAAGCCGATGCTCACCGACTTCGGCATCGCCCGCCTCGCCGACTCCCCGGGCCTGACCCGCACCCACGAGTTCGTCGGCACCCCCGCCTACGTCGCCCCCGAATCCGCCGAGGGCCGCCCGCAGACCTCCGCCGTGGACATCTACGGCGCCGGCATCCTGCTGTACGAACTCGTCACCGGGCGCCCGCCGTTCGCCGGCGCCACCGCGCTCGAAGTCCTCCACCGCCACCTCAGCGAGGACCCGCAGCGCCCGCCCAGCCTGCCCGAGCCGCTGTGGATCGTCATCGAGCGCTGCCTGCGCAAGGAGCCGGGCGAGCGCCCCAGCGCCGAGAACCTGGCCCGCGGCCTGCGCGTCGTCGCCTCCGGCATCGGCGTCCACAGCGCCCCCGCCGAGGTGGAGGCCGCCCTCGGCGTCGGCGCGCTGCTCGCTCCCGACCCCTCGCCCGCGCCCGTCCCCGAAACCCCCGCGGCCGCCCCCGGCGCCGCGGACGCCACGCAGGTGCTGCCCGGCCGGGCCGCCGCCGGGCAGGAGGGCGCGTACGACCCCAACGCGATGACGAGCGTGCTGCCGCCGGTCGGCGCCGCCGACGCCACGACCGTGCTGCCGAGCACGGGCGGCCCCGGCGACGGCGTTCCGGAGGCGGCCGCCACCTCGGTCATGCCGCCCGTGGAGCGGCCGGACCAGCCGCACCCGTGGCAGACGCAGATGCGCGCCGCCCGGGACCGCAACGAGCAGACGCAGGTGCACTACCTCGACCCGAGCGAGGACCCGCTGCGCCGCCGGCCCCAGCGCCAGGCGCCCCCGCCGCCTCCGCAGCAGCGGCCCCAGCGGCCGCAGCAGCCCCCGCAGTACCGGCAGGCGCCGCCGCCGCAGTACCCGCCGCAGCAGCACCCCCAGGCGCCCCAGTACCAGCAGCCGCCCCAGCAGCCGTACTACCCGCAGCCGCAGCAGGCGCCCCCGCCGCCGCAGCCCTACCGCCAGCAGCAGCCGGCGCCGCAGGCCCAGCCGTACCGGCAGCCCCAGGCCCCGCAGCAGCCGCAGCAGGCCCCGCCGCCGCAGCGGCCCGCCCCCGAACCCCGGGAGCCCCGCGAGCCGCGCCGCCGCAGCGCGAACCCGATCCGGATCCCCGGCCTCGGCTGCCTCAAGGGCTGCCTGGTCATGATCCTGGTCTTCTTCGTCGCGGGCTGGCTGGTCTGGGAACTCACCCCGCTCCAGTCGTGGATCGGCACCGGGAAGGGCTGGTTCGACCAGCTCTGGAGCTGGGGCACGGGCATCGTCGACTGGGTCGCCTCCCTCGGCGACGCCGCGGGCACGGGCGGCGGAACGGGCGCGGGCACCCCCTGAACGGGCCCGCGAAGACCCGACTTCGTGGATTTGTCGACATCCCGGACGTGATTTCGCCCGCAGAAGTGAAGGTCACCGTGTTCCGCGGCGCCGGGCGGCCGCGCGACCGCATAGCTTTGGTGCCGTACGCCAGCCGCTGAGGGAGCAGTCGTGGCACGGAAAATCGGCAGCCGGTACACCGCGCACCAGATCCTGGGGCGCGGAAGCGCGGGCACGGTGTGGCTCGGCGAGGGGCCCGACGGGCCCGTCGCCGTCAAGCTGCTGCGCGAGGACCTCGCGTCCGACCAGGAACTGGTCGGACGCTTCGTCCAGGAGCGCAGCGCGCTGCTCGGCCTGGACCACCCGCACATCGTCTCGGTCCGCGACCTCGTGGTCGACGGCAACGACCTCGCCCTGGTCATGGACCTGGTGCGCGGCACGGACCTGCGCACCCGGCTCGACCGGGAGCGCCGCCTCGCGCCGGAGGCGGCCGTCGCGATCACCGCCGACGTCGCGGACGCGCTCGCCGCCGCCCACGCGGCCGGGGTCGTCCACCGCGACGTGAAGCCCGAGAACGTCCTCCTCGACATGCAGGGCCCCCTCGGGCCCGGCGGGGCGCACCCGGCCCTGCTCACCGACTTCGGCGTCGCCAAGCTGATCGACACCCCGAAGCGCATCGGGGCCGCCGCGGGCGGGAGCGGGCGGGCCTCCGCCACCGCGACGCGGATCATCGGCACCCCCGACTACCTGGCCCCGGAGATCGTCGAGGGGCTGCCGCCGCGCGCGGCCGTCGACATATACGCCCTCGCGACCGTGTTGTACGAGCTGCTCGCCGGGTTCACGCCGTTCGGCGGCGGACACCCCGGCGCCGTGCTGCGCCGCCACGTCACCGAGACCGTGGTGCCGCTGCCCGGCATCCCGGAGGAGCTGTGGCAGCTGATCGTCCAGTGCCTGGCCAAGGGGCCGGCCTCCCGGCTGCGCGCCTCCGAGCTGTCCGCCCGGCTGCGGGACCTGCTGCCGATGCTGGCGGGGATACCCCCGCTGGACGTGGACGAGCCCGACGACGCGGAGCCCGAGCCGGAGCAGTCCGGGGAGGCACCCGCGGCGCCCGCGCGGCGGCGCGGGGCAGTCCCCCTGGTGCCCGGCTCGGCGACGGACTCCAACCGGGACACCCACACCTCCATGCGCGTGCCCGGGCCCGAGGAGCTGGCCGGCGGCGCGCTCGGCACCGCCCGGGTGCCGCGGCCCGCGGGCGGGCACCGGCCGGGGTCGGCGCGGCACCGGGCCGACACCGTGCGCCGGAGGCGGCTCGCGCTGTCCGCCGGGGCGGTCGCCCTCGCCGCCGCCGTCGGGGTCGGCGGCTGGCTGGCCTCCTCGGACGGCGACGACCGCCCCCAGCCGCCGGCGTCGAAGAACTCGGCCCCGCCGAAGCCCTGAGGCGCCCCTGCCCTGAGGCGCCACCGGGTCCGGCCGCCGCCCCGCCGGGCGGCGGCCGGACCCGGTGGCCCGGCCTCCCGTCCGCCGGTCAGGCGCCGACGAGCTCCGGGTGCCAGCGGCGGGCCACCTCCGGGTGCGCCCGCACCCACCCCTTCAGCTCGTTGCGCCCGTACTCGGCGTGCAGCGGGTTCGACGCGTCGTGCGTCAGGCCCGGCGCGGACCGCAGGTAGTCGCCCGGCACCGTCTCCACGACCGCGTCGAGCCGCGGGTTGTAGAAGAACGGCACGGAGAACCGCTCCACCGCGCCCGGCGGGCTCACCACCCGGTGGTCGGTCGCCGTCAGGTACCCCTCCGTCGCGATCTCCAGCAGCTCGCCCAGGTTGACGACGAACGCCCCCGGCATCGGCGGCACGTCCACGTACCCGCCGTCCCTGACGACCTGGAGCCCGCCGACCGAGTCCTGGAGCAGCAGCGTCAGGAACCCGTAGTCCTTGTGCGCGCCGACGCCCTGGTCGGCGCCCGACGGGGCGGACCCGGGGTAGCGGATCAGCTTGGTGTGCAGGTGCGGGCGGTCCGCGAAGGCCGCGTCGAAGAAGTCGTGCGGGGCGCCGATGGAGGCCAGCAGCTCCTGGAGCAGCCGGTGCGCCACCGCGGCGAGCCGGCTCTGCCAGTCCAGGACGACGGTCCGCAGCTCGGGCAGGGCCTCCGGCCACTGGTTGGGCCCCTCCAGCCACAGGTAGGCCGGGTCGTCCGGGCCCAGCCGCGGGGCGGGGCGCTCGGCGCCCACGTCGAGCTGGTCGCGCCAGTCGGACGCGCCGCCCGTCAGCTCGTGGCCGATGCGGGTGTAGCCGCGGAAGTGCGGCGAGTTCAGATTGCTGACGGCGAGCCTGTCGGCCTCGGGCAGGGCGAAGAAAGCCCTGGTCACGTCCAGTATGCGGGCGCTCTCCGCCTCGGAGATCCCGTGCCCTGTGAGGTGGAGGAAGCCGGTGTCCCGCGCGGCGCCGTGGAGTTCCTTCAGGAACCCGGGCCGCAGGGCGGGGTCGTCGGCCTGGGAGAGATCGATGACGGGGAGGGAGTGCGCGGACGGCATGACGGCTCCGTTTCGGATGTCACGGGGTCCTGTTCCCCGGTGGTGGCGGGGCAGCGGAGGGGG
>NZ_RPSE01000003.1:0-58341 GCF_003949955.1 Streptomyces sp. WAC05292 | reverse complement strand
GCCCCCGCCCCTGCCGCCGCCGGCACCGGGAAGATCAACCTGGACAAGGGCCGCGTCAGCCTGCAGAAGAACCAGACCGTCTCCCTCGTCAAGCACGGCAAACCGCTGCTCGCGCAGGTGAAGATGGGCCTCGGCTGGGAGCCCGCCTTCCGCGGCCGCGACATCGACCTGGACGCCTCCGTCATCGCGTACGGCCCGCAGCGCAACCACATCGACAGCTGCTACTTCGGCCGGCTGTCGATCCTGGGCGGCGCCGTCAAGCACTCCGGTGACAACCTCACCGGTGAGGGCGCCGGCGACGACGAGGTGATCACCGTCGACCTCGGCCGGCTGCCCGCGGAGGCGACCGGCCTGGTCTTCACCGTGAACTCGTTCTCCGGCCAGAAGTTCACCGAAGTCGCCAAGGCCTACTGCCGCCTCATCGACGCCGCCACCGGCGAGGAGCTCGTCCGCTTCGACCTCACCGGCGCCGAGCCGCAGACGGGGGTGATGATGGCGAAGCTGATCCGGCAGTTCTCGGGCGAATGGGAGATGACGGCCATGGGCGACTTTGTGAAGTCCCGCACAGTGCGCGGCATGGTCAAGCCCGGCGCGGACGCACTCTGAGCAGGTGGGCGGGTACGCGGAGCCACCGCGGGCGGTGGGGGCAGCCGGCGAGGTGATGGATCGCACCCGAAAAGCGGGGGTGACTGTCCGTGCCCGCCCGTAGCCTTGGAAGCATGAACAGCTCACTCCGGCCCGCGGGTCCCGCCCGCCCGTCCGCCGCCGAGGCGAACGAGGCGATCCGGTACCTCGTCGAGTCCAGGGTGGACGGAGAGTGGCCCTCCGAGGCGTACGAGTTCCTGCTCGAGCAATGGGCCAACGCCGTCCGCGCCGAGGACGTCGAGGTCGCCGCCGCCCAGTGAAGGGGCGGCGGCGCAGCCGCCGGCCGTGCGCTCAGTGCGCGCGCCGCCAGGGGCCTGTGACGGCGAGCATGATCCCGGGGTTCTGGAGGCACGCGAACAGGGTGCGCCCGTCCGGGGAGAAGCAGACGCCCGTGAACTCGGAGTACTCGGGCCGCTCGGCCGTCCCGATGTTCAGCTCGTTGCGCGCCAGCGGGTAGGTGCGCCCGGATTCTGTGGCTCCGAAGAGGTGCTGGATCCCCTCGCCGTCCTCGGCGACGATCAGGCCGCCGTACGGGGACACGGTGATGTTGTCGGGCCCGTCGGCCGCGCCGCCGCGGGACGGGTCGGGGTTCACGCCGAACAGCACTTCCAGCCTGACCGTGCGCCGCTTCGGGTCGTAGAACCACACCTGGCCGTCATGGGCCGCGCCGGGGCTCTCCGAGCGGGCGAACGAGGACACGAAGTAGGCGCCGCCGTCCCCCCACCACATGCCCTCCAGCTTGCGGCCGCGCGTCACCGCGCCTTCGCCGAACTGACGGCGGACCGGCCGGGTCCGCGCGTCGCGGTCCGGGACCTCCACCCAGTCGACGCCGTAGACGGTGCCGGTCCGCGTGGCGCGCGTCAGGTCGTCGACGAAACGGCCCCGGCTGTCGAAGCACTTGGCGGCGGCGAGCACCCCGGCGTCGGGGGCGAGGGCGCGCAGCCGGCCGCGTCCGTGCCGGAACCCGGCGGGCGGCGTCCAGCGGTAGAGGAGACCGCTGGGGCCGGAGGCGTCCTCGGTGAGGTAGGCATGGCCGCGGCGCGGGTCGATGACGACCGCCTCGTGGGCGTAGCGGCCGAAGGCCTTGACCGGCTGCGGGTCGCGGTTGGCGCGCCGGTCGTGCGGGTCCACCTCGAAGACGTAGCCGTGGTCCTTCGTCATGCCGTTCAGGCCGGCCAGGTCCTCGGTCTCCTCGCAGGTCAGCCAGGTCCCCCAGGGGGTCGCGCCGCCCGCGCAGTTGGTCGACGTACCGGCGATGCCGACCCATTCGGCGACCTCGCCGCCCTGCCGGACCTCGACGACCGTGCAGCCGCCAGCCGCGGCCGGGTCGTAGACGAGGCCCTCGGCGAGCGGGACGGGGCGGACCCAGTCGGTCCGCCTGCCCCTCAGCTCGTGGTTGTTGACGAGGAGCGTGACCCCGCGGGAGCCCGCGAAGGCGGCGGTCCCGTCGTGGTGGGAGGGGGTGGGCTCACCGGACTCCAGAGTGGTGACGCCGCTGTGGGTGAGGATCCGGTAGCGGAATCCCGCGGGCAGGGCCAGCACGCCCGCCGGGTCGGGCATGAGCGGGCCGTAGCCGGGCCCGCAGGGCCTGCCCTGCGCGTCACTCTGCGGGCTGTCGTCGGCTGCCAGCGCCCCCGGGGCGGTGGCGAGGGCGCCGACCGCCCCGGTGAGCGCGACGCCCGCACCGGCGAGTGCGGTGCGGGCGGTGAAGTCTCTACGGCTGAGCGGCATGGGGTCTCCAGGAAGGGTGGGGGCATGCGCTGCGCGTACGGTGGCGGCTCTCCGGGTCGCGCCGGTGGTACGGGCGCCGCCGCCCGTACAGGAACGGCGGCTGGCGTACCCGCCCCGAGGCGGCGGCCCCTCCCCCTCCGCCGCAATGGCCGACACATACCGCTGAACGGCGGGTTCCGCCCCCGTGCCGCTGCTGCCCGCGACTCACCCGGCCACCGCCGACTGCCGCCCGGCGGCGAGGACCCGGCACGCCGGCCGGGTCTGCCCCTGCCTCGGCCCCTCGGCCTCTGCCTCGGCTCAACCTCCGCCTCCGCACCGTCGCCGCGGCCGCTGATCCGCGGCGACGGGCCCGGAGCGGGTCAGTGGGGGCGCGAGCGGGTCTTGTACGCCGCCTTGCGGGCCTGCTTCGCCGCCTGCTTGTCCGGGTGCAGGCGGCCCATCGCCTCCAGCACCTCGGCCGTCGCCGGGTGCTCCACCCGCCACGCCTGCTCGAAGAAGCCGGCGTGGTGGGCCGTCAGCGACTCCATGAGCAGCGGCAGCTCCTCCGCCTCGTCCTCCCCGCCGGCGCCGCCGAGCTGCGCGGCGATCGTGTCGACCGCCAGCCAGTACACCAGTGCCCCGTCGGGTACGGGTACGTCGGCCGCGCCCTGCTCGGCCAGCCAGACCCGGGCGAGGCCGCCGAGTTCCGGGTCGTCCAGGACCGCCCGGACCGCCGGTTCGGCCTGCGGGCCGGCCACCGCGAGGGCCTGCTGGCAGCGCAGCCGGCGCAGGGGGCCGCCCGGGTCGGCGCCGCGGGCCCCGTCGAGGAGTTCGGCGGCGGCCGCGGGGAGCTCCCGGGCCTCCAGCCACTGCCGGATCTCCGCCTCGGCGGCGGCTTCGGGGTAGTCGCAGACGGCGTCGAGCAGTGCGTCGGCGCCCTTGTCCGCCAGTTCTCCGACGGCGGGGGCGGCCACACCGGCCTCCAGCAGGCGGGCGCGGATCCCGTACAGGCCGAGGGGGGTTAGGCGGACGGTGCCGTACCGGGAGACGTCCTCCGGCCCGAGGCCCGTGCCGGCGCCGGGTGCCCCGGCCGCGGGGCCGGCGGCGGGGTCCTCGTCGTCCGGGGACAGCAGCACCGCCTCGTCGACGGGCCGGAACTCGACGAGCCCGATCGGCTCCAGCTGCCGGAACTGCCCGTCAAGCCGCATCAGCGCGCCGGCGACCCGCTCCAGGACGGCGGGTCCGGGCCCGTTGATCCCGCCCGGGGCGGCCACGGAGGCGGCGAGGACCGGCAGCGGGACCGTGCCGCCGGACGTGCCGCGACCGCCGGCGGTGAGGAGGTAGAGGTCGGCGAGGACGGCGTCGAGGAGGTCCGCTTCGCGCTGCGGGTTCCAGTCGAGCCGGTCGAAGTCGATGACTCCGCCCTCGCCCAGGGCGTCCACGAGGCCGTCGAGGTCAGGAACGGCCGCATCCGCGAGGACGGCGTCGCAGGCGGCGAGCCACATGCCGAGCACGTCGGCGGGGGCCCCGCCGATCACCAGGGCGAGTTCCTCGCCGGCCGCGGCCGTCGCGTACGGCGCCGCACCGGCTGTCCCGGCACGGCCCGTGCCGGTGCCGCCGGTGCCGCCGGTGCCGCCGGTGCCGCCGGTCCCGCCGCGCCCCGGTCCAGCCGCCTTCGCCCCGTCATGTTCCGTTCCGCTGCCGTCCGCTGCGCCCTGCCCCGCTCCGCCCGCTTCCGCCGCCCCGGAGCCGTCCGGCTGTCCCGTCAGTTCGACGAGGCCCGTGTCCAGGGCGACCCGCCATGCCCGGCTCGCGTGCGCCCCCGCGTCCGGGTCCTGCGGGTCGAGGCCGAGCGCGGCCGCGGCCTCCGGGAGTCGGGCGGGCGGGAGTTCGCCGGCGTCATCGACCTGCGTGCCGGCGCCCGCCCAGCGGGCCAGCCGCACCGCTGCGGCGAAGAGCGGGGCGGCGAGCGCGTCGCGGGCGAGTTCCGCCTCGGACGGCAGCCGGACCGGCGGCAGCGTTTCGTGCGGCTGTGCGGGCATGGGGCGGTCTCCTCGCCGGTGGTGTGCGGCCGCGCCTCCGCGGCCCTCCGGCGCCCCACAGTAGACGCATTTCGGACGTGTCCGGCGCCGCTTGTTTGGTTCATCTCACAGTCGCCTTCCAGATGCCCTGGAGGTCTTGACAACGTCCCTGGCCACGCAGGAAATTGACGCGCGTAGACATCGGGGGACCCCTCGGGAGCCTGCGGACCCGCGGCCGGGGGCCGTCGACCACCGCAGAATTCCCGCCGGTTCACACGCACCACGCACCACGTACGAGCACCGCGTACGCCCCCTCCGCTCCACTCCTCCACACACCGGAGTTCCTTGACCATGCGCTCCTCGCATTCCCGTTCCGCCGCCGTCGCGGCCGTCGTCGCCAGCGCCCTGGCCACCGGCCTGCTGGCGGGTACCGCCGACGCCGCCGAAGGCACCGCGTCCGCCGAGGCGGTACGCATCCACGACATCCAGGGCACCACCCGGATTTCCCCCCTGAACGGCAAGCAGGTCGCCGACGTCGCGGGCATCGTCACCGGCGTGCGCACCTACGGCTCGCGCGGCTTCTGGATGCAGGACCCCGACACCGACGACGACGACGCCACCAGCGAGGGCGTCTTCGTCTTCACCGGCTCCGCCCCGACGGTCGCCGTCGGCGACGCGGTCAAGGTCTCGGGCCTGGTCGGCGAGTACGTCCCCGGCGGGGCCAACTCGGGCAACCAGTCGATCACCCAGATATCGAAGCCCGCCGTGACCGTGGTCTCCTCGGGCAACGCCCTCCCCGAGGCCGTCGCAGTCAACGAGTACACCGTTCCCGCGGCGTACGCGCCCGCGGGCGACCCGGCCGCCGGCGGCAGCATCAACGGCCTCACCCTGGAGCCCTCGCACTACGCCCTCGACCTCTACGAGGCGCTGGAGGGCATGAACGTCTCCATCCGCAACTCGCGCGTCGTCGGCGCCAGCTCCGCGCAGCACGGCGAGCTGTGGGTCACCGTCAAGGGCTGGGAGAACAGCAACAAGCGCGGCGGCACCGTCTACGGCTCCTACGAGGCCCAGAACACGGGCCGGCTGAAGGTGCAGCAGCTCGCGCCCCTCGCCCAGCAGCCGTTCCCGGAGGCCAACGTCGGCGACAAGCTGACGGGCACCACCGAGGGCCCGATGGACTACAACCAGTTCGGCGGCTACACGCTCGTCGCGCGCACCCTCGGCACCGTCGCCAAGGGCACCCTCGCCCGGGAGAAGACCAAGGCGCAGGCGCAGGGCGAGCTCGCGGTCGCCACGTACAACGTCGAGAACCTCGACCCGGGCGACCCGCAGGAGAAGTTCGACGCGCTCGCCAAGGCGGTCGTGGAGAACCTCGCCTCCCCCGACATCCTGGCCCTGGAGGAGATCCAGGACGACAACGGCGCCAAGAACGACGGCACCGTCTCCGCCGAGCAGACCCTCTCCAAGTTCACGGCGGCCATCGCCGCGGCCGGCGGCCCGTCCTACCAGTGGCGCACCGTCAACCCGGAGAACAACAAGGACGGCGGCGAGCCCGGCGGCAACATCCGCCAGGTGTTCCTCTTCAACCCGGCCCGCGTGTCCTTCACGGACCGCGCCGCCGGCGACGCCGCCACCGCGACGGGCGTGACCACGCTCCAGGGCCGCGCGGCCCTCACGCACTCCCCCGGCCGCATCGACCCGGCGAACCCGGCGTGGCAGGACAGCCGCAAGCCGCTCGCGGGCGAGTTCGTCTTCCGCGGCCGGACGGTCTTCGTGATCGCCAACCACTTCGGTTCGAAGGGCGGCGACGAGGGCCTGACCTCCCACCACCAGCCGCCGCTGCGCTCCTCCGAGGCCAAGCGCCTGCAGCAGGCGCAGTCGGTGAACGCCTTCGTCAAGCAGCTGCTGGCGGCCGACAAGAACGCCCGCGTCCTCGCCCTCGGCGACATCAACGACTTCGAGTTCTCGGAGACGACGAAGGCGCTGGAGGACGGCGGCGCGCTGTACTCGGCGATCAAGTCGCTGCCGAAGTCGGAGCGGTACTCGTACGTCTTCCAGGGCAACGCCCAGGTGCTGGACCAGATCCTGGTCAGCCCGGCGATCAAGTCGTACACGTACGACAGCGTGCACATCAACGCGGAGTTCGCGGTGCAGAACAGCGACCACGACCCGCAGGTCCTGCGCTTCCGCCCGTGACGGCGGGCAGGTGAACCGGGGCCCGACCGCCTTCTCCGTCCCCCGCCCGGGGGCCGGCGCGGTCGGGCCCCGCGGCGTTCGGGGGGAGGGGAGCGGCGGCCTCGTGGGCGAGATGGGGAGTTTGGTCCCTGGAGTGACGCTCGACACATCATGGCCCATTCGACCCGGGTTGTGGTGTTGAGTATCCCCACGCTCGATCTTGTCCCCCGTCCTTCAGGAGGACCGCGTGTTCCCCTCCGTCTCCCTCGCCCAGGAGGCCGGCCTCGCCGTCCTCTTCCTGGTCGCACTCGCGTGGGTGGCCGGCTTCGGCCGCATGCTGTGGGGCGCCCGGCTGCACCGTCCCGAGCCCGTCGCCGCCGCCCCCGAGGGCCTGGCGGCCCTCCCCGCCCAACGGGTCGCGGCGGGGCACCCGCTGGAGACGGTCGAGCTGACCGAGGCGGAGGAGGAGGCCTTCGCGGGCCTCGTCCGCACCATCGCCCTGCGCTGACCGGCCGCGCCGCCCACACACCCACGGCGCCCCCGCGCCGGCCCCCGTACCTGCGCCGACGGCCGCCCCGGCGGCCGAGCCGGCCCGTCCGGCCCCGGACACGCCCGCGGGCGCTCCCCCGCTCGGGGAGGGAGCGCCCGCGGACCCGGTTGCCGCCTGCCTCAGTTGTGGCTGTGCAGGACCTCGTTCAGGCCGCCCCAGACCGCGTTGTTCGGCCGGGCCTCCACGGTGCCCGTGACCGAGTTGCGGCGGAAGAGGATGTTGCTGGCGCCGGACAGCTCCAGCGCCTTGACGATCTGGCCGTCCGGCAGCGTCACGCGGGTGCCCGCGGTGACGTACAGCCCGGCCTCGACGATGCACTCGTCGCCCAGCGCGATGCCGACGCCCGCCTCGGCGCCGATCAGGCAGCGCTCGCCGATCGAGATGATCTGCTTGCCGCCGCCGGAGAGGGTGCCCATGGTGGACGCGCCGCCGCCGATGTCGGAGCCGTCGCCGATGACGACGCCCGCGGAGATGCGGCCCTCGACCATGGACGTGCCGAGCGTGCCGGCGTTGAAGTTGACGAAGCCCTCGTGCATGACGGTGGTGCCCTCGGCGAGGTGCGCGCCCAGGCGGACCCGGTCCGCGTCGGCGATGCGCACGCCCTTGGGGGCCACGTAGTCCGTCATCCGCGGGAACTTGTCGATCGAGGTGACCTGGAGGTGCAGGCCCGCGGCGCGCGCGTTCAGGCGCACCGTCTCGACCTGGTCGACGGCGACGGGGCCGAGCGAGGTCCAGGCGGTGTTGGCGAGGAGGCCGAAGACGCCGTCGAGGTTCTGGCCGTGCGGCTTGACCAGGCGGTGGCTGAGGAGGTGCAGGCGCAGGTAGGCGTCGTGCGCGTCGAGCGGCTTGTCCTCCAGGGAGGCGATCACGGTGCGGACGGCTACGATCTCGACTCCGCGGACCTCGTCCTTGCGGATCGCCTGGGCCGCGGCGGCGCCCAGCAGCTCCACGGCCTGCTCGGCGGTGAGGCGCTCGGTGCCGGCCGGGCCGGGCTCGTCGGCGAGCGCGGGGGCGGGGAACCAGGTGTCGAGAACGGTGCCGTCGGCGGCGAGGGTGGCAAGTCCGGCGGCGACGGCGCCGGTGGTACGCGTGGCAGTCATGTCGGAAACCTAACCGGCGACGGCACGCGGGGGCGAACCGGTCTCATGTGCCGGGCGTGCGTCGCGCCCCGCCGGCCCGCGCGCCCGGCGCCTCCCGGCGTACAGGACGGCCGCGCCCGCGCCTCCGGCGAGCGCCGCGCACACCGGCCACAGCAGGCCGGGCGCCGCCGCGTACAGGGCCCCGCCGAGCGGCGGCCCGAGGACGGTGCCGCTGACGGAGGCGCCCGCGTAGAGGCTCTGGAACCGCCCGGCCGCGTGCTCGGGCGCCCGGTCGGCGACGTAGGCGGTGGCGGTGGTCTTGTAGAGGATCTCCCCGAGGCTGAGCAGGACGATCATCAGGGCGGCGGTGGCCATCCCCGCGCCGGGCAGCAGCGCGGCGTATCCGGCGCCGACGAGCACCAGCCCGGCGCCGATGACCAGCAGCGGCGGCCGGTCGCGCAGCAGCGCTGCGGCCGGCAGCTCCAGCAGCAGTACCACGGCGCCGTTCAGGGCGATGACGAAGCCGAAGTCGGCGGCGTCGAGGCCGTGGTCCGCGAGGAAGACGGGGAAGGTGCCGTACTGCTGGCGGTAGACGAGGTCGGTGACCAGCACCCCGCCGAGCACCACCAGCACCGCGGGCCGCTCCCGTAGCTCCCGCCACAGGCTGCGCCCCGGCCGGCCGCCGCCGGCCCCCGCGGCCCCCGCGGCCGCCGCCCGGGAGGCGCCGCGCGCGGGGACGACACGGGCGGTCCACACGGCGAAGAAGAGCGTCCCGAGGCCGTCGGCGACGAAGAGCCAGTCGTACGAGAGCCCGGTCGCGACCAGCGCGCCCAGCGGCGGCCCGACGACGAACCCGCCGTTGGAGGCGGACCGCACGACGGCGAAGGCCTGGCGGCGGGCCCCCTCGGGGACGGTCACGGCGACGAGCGCCGCGTTCGCCGCGCGGACGACGCCCGCGGCGTACTGGGCGAGCGGCAGCGCGGCGCACAGCACCGGCCCCGGCAGCAGCGGGAACGACGCCAGGACCACCCCGGCCGCGGTGGACGCGGCGAGCAGCACCCGGCGGTGGCCGAACCGGTCGCCGTACCAGCCGCCGGTCAGGTTCCCCGCGACCAGGCCGACCCCGCCGAGGCCGGTGACCAGGCCCGCCTGGGCGGTCCCGAGGCCGCGGGGGCCGGTCAGGTACAGGAACACGAAGACGAAGGTGAAGCTGACGACGGCGTTGGCGAACACGCCGGCCGCCAGCAGCCACACCTCTCTCGGCACGTCCTTGAAGGCCTTCGGCACGCCCGCCCACTCCCCCCGGACCCCGCCCACACGGGGTAAGTTCCTTTTGGGAACGGACTATGTCAGCATGACAGCCTTGGGTCAACGGACGAAGGAGTTCCCATGGCCCAGCGCACACACCTCGGCGACGCCGACTGCGCGATCGCCCAGGCCCTCGACGTCGTGGGCGACTGGTGGACGCTGCTGATCGTGCGCGACACGGCCCGCGGCCTGCACCGGTTCGAGGAGCTCCAGCGCGAGCTGGGCGTCTCCCGCAAGGTGCTGGCCGAGCGGCTCAGGCTGCTGGTCGAGGCCGGGGTGCTGACGCGCGAGCCGTACCAGGAGCGCCCGGTGCGGCACGAGTACCGGCTGACCCCGCGCGGGCGGGGGCTGCTGCCGGTCCTGGTGGCCCTCCAGGACTGGGGAGACACATGGGTCCTGGGAGACGGAGAGATGACCGCCACGACGGACGAGGCCTCGCGCGAGGCGGCCCGGGTCAACGCGCTGAAGGACACGCGCCTGCCCGAGATGCTGCTGCCGGACCGCTTCGGCGAACTGCGCGACCCGGTGGACGCCACCCGGCCGTTCACGGTGCTGTACTGCTTCCCCGGAGCCTACGCGCGCGCCGACGCCTACCCGCCCGGCTGGGCGGGGATCCCGGGGGCCAAGGGCTGCACCCTGGAGTCCTGCACGTATCGCGACCAGCTCGCGGAGTTCGCGGCGGCCGGCGCCGCCGTGCACGGCGTCTCCACCCAGCGGCCCGACGAGCAGCGGGAGTTCGCGGAGGCGGAGAAGCTGCGCTTCCCCCTCCTGTCGGACGCCGGCCTGACGCTGACGACGGCGCTGCGGCTGCCGACGTTCCGGGCGGGGCAGATCCGGATCAAGCGGCTGACGCTGGTCGTGGACCGGGAGCGGACCGTCCGCGAGGTGCTCTACCCGATCACCGACATCGAGGCGAGCGTCGGCGCGGCCCTCGCGGCGGTCCGGGCCGCGGCCTGACCGGCCCGGCCGGACCCGTTCGGCCGGGACCCTTCCGCACGGGACCCTCCCGGCCGTGGCCCTTCCGGCCGACCGATGCGCACGCCCGTGCACGGCCTCCCCGCACGGAAAGGGAAGGACCCCCGGCACACGCCCTGTGCCGGGGGTCCTTCCCGTGTCGCCGTCGGACGGCTCAGACGTTGAAGCCGAGCGCGCGCAGCTGCTCGCGGCCGTCGTCCGTGATCTTGTCCGGACCCCACGGCGGCATCCACACCCAGTTGATGCGCAGCTCGTTGACGATGCCCTCGGTCGCCGACTTCGCCTGGTCCTCGATGACGTCGGTCAGCGGGCAGGCCGCGGACGTCAGCGTCATGTCCAGGGTGGCGATGTTCGCGTCGTCGATGTGGATGCCGTAGATCAGGCCCAGATTGACGACGTCGATGCCCAGCTCGGGGTCGACCACGTCGTAGAGGGCCTCGCGGACCTCCTCCTCGGTGGCCGGCTTGATCGACGCCTCGGGGGTCGCGTTCTCGGTCATGCCGTCTTCCTCTCCGCGTCGCCCAGCACCTGGGCCGTCGCGTCCTTCCACGCCATCCAGCTCAGCAGGGCGCACTTCACCCGCGCGGGGTACTTCGAGACGCCGGCGAACGCGACCGCGTCCTCCAGCACCTCCTCCATGGCCTCGTCGGGCTCGATCTTGCCCTTGGACTGCATCAGCTCCAGGAAGGTCTCCTGGATCCGCTGCGCCTCGGACAGCTTCTTCCCCACGAGCAGCTCGTTCAGCACGGACGCGCTGGCCTGGCTGATGGAGCAGCCCTGGCCCTCGTAGGAGACGTCGGCGAGCGTCTCCCCGTCGTACTTCACGCGCAGCGTGATCTCGTCGCCGCACGTCGGGTTGACGTGGTGCACCTCGGCGTCGCCCTCGCGCAGGCCGCGCCCGTGCGGGTGCTTGTAGTGGTCCAGGATCAGCTCCTGGTACATCGAATCCAGCTTCACTGCGGCTCCGTCTTCGTCACCCTCGTCTTCCCCGGTCAGCCGAAGAAGTTGCGTACGTGCTCCAGCCCGTCGACCAGCGCGTCGACGTCGGCCGGAGAGGAGTACAGGTAGAAAGACGCCCGCGTGGTCGCAGGAATTCCGTACCGCAGGCAGACCGGCCGCGCGCAGTGGTGGCCCACGCGGACGGCGATGCCCTGCTCGTCGAGGACCTGGCCCACGTCGTGCGGGTGGATGTCGCCGAGCGTGAAGGAGATCGCGGCTCCGCGGTCCTCGGCCGTCATCGGGCCGATGATGCGCAGGTCGGGGACCTCCAGCAGGCGCCGGACGGCGTACTCGGTGATCGCGTGCTCGTGTGCGGCGATCTTGTCCATGCCGATCGAGGTGAGGTAGTCCACGGCCGCGCCGAGGCCGACGGCCTGCGCGATCGGGGGCGTGCCCGCCTCGAACTTGTGGGGCGCCGGGGCGTACGTCGAGGAGTGCATCGAGACGGTCTCGATCATCTCGCCGCCGCCGAGGAACGGAGGCAGGTCCTCCAGGAGCTCCTGGCGGCCCCACAGGACGCCGATGCCGGTCGGGCCGCACATCTTGTGGCCGGTGAAGGCCACGAAGTCGGCGCCGAGGGCCTGGACGTCCAGAGGCATGTGCGGGGCGGCCTGCGAGGCGTCGATCAGCACGAGCGCGCCGACCTCCTGCGCCCGCCGGACGATCGTCTCGACCGGGTTGATCGTGCCCAGGATGTTGGAGACCAGCGTGAAGGAGACGATCTTCGTCTTCTCCGTGATGACCTCTTCGATGTTGGACAGGTCGAGCCGGCCGTCGTCGGTGAGGCCGAACCACTTCAGCTTCGCGCCGGTGCGCTGCGAGAGCAGCTGCCACGGCACGATGTTGGAGTGGTGCTCCATCTCCGTGATGGCGATCTCGGTGTCGCGGTCGACCCGGTAGGGCTCGTCGGCCCAGCCGAGCATGTTCGCGACCAGGTTGAGCGACTCGGAGGCGTTCTTCGTGAAGATCACCTCGTCGCGGCTCGGCGCGTTGACGAAGGCGGCGACCTTGTCGCGGGCGCCTTCGTACAGTGCCGTGGCCTCCTCGGCGAGCACGTGCACGCCCCGGTGGACGTTGGCGTTGTGCCGTTCGTAGTAGGCGTTCAGCGCGTCGAGTACCTGGCGCGGCTTCTGCGAGGTCGCCGCGTTGTCCAGGTAGACGATCTTCTTCCCGTCGTGGACCACGCGATCCAGCAGGGGGAAGTCCTTGCGGATCGCCTCGATGTCGAGGAGGCCGGGCAGCTGTGTCACGCCGTTGCGCCACCCTTCACGTACTTGTCGTAGCCCTCGGCCTCGAGCTGGTCGGCCAGCTCGGCGCCGCCGGACTCGGCGATGCGCCCGTTGGCGAAGACGTGCACGAAGTCGGGCTTGATGTAGCGCAGGATGCGCGTGTAGTGGGTGATCAGCAGGGTGCCGACCTCGCCGGACTCGCGGACGCGGTTGACGCCCTCGGAGACGATGCGCAGGGCGTCGACGTCCAGGCCGGAGTCCGTCTCGTCGAGGATCGCGATCTTCGGCTTCAGGAGCTCCAGCTGGAGGATCTCGTGGCGCTTCTTCTCACCGCCGGAGAAGCCCTCGTTCACGTTGCGCTCGGCGAAGGCGGGGTCCATCTGCAGACGGGCCATGGCCTCCTTGACCTCCTTCACCCAGGTGCGCAGCTTGGGCGCCTCGCCGCGGACGGCGGTGGCGGAGGTGCGCAGGAAGTTGGAGACCGAGACGCCGGGGACCTCGACCGGGTACTGCATGGCGAGGAAGACACCGGCGCGGGCGCGCTCGTCGACGGACATCTCCAGGACGTCCTCGCCGTCGAGGGTCACCGTGCCACCGGTGATGGTGTACTTCGGGTGGCCTGCGAGGGAGTACGCCAGGGTGGACTTGCCCGAGCCGTTGGGGCCCATGATGGCGTGCGTCTCACCCTGCTTGACGGTGAGGTCGACACCCTTGAGGATCTCGCGGGCGCCGTTCTCCGCCTCGACGGAGACGTGCAGGTCGTGGATTTCAAGCGTTGCCATGGGTGCCTCAGGACTCCTGGGTGAGGGAGACGAGCACGTCGTCCCCTTCGATCTTTACGGGGTATACGGGAACGGGGCGCGTCGCGGGCAGCCCGGACGGCTTGCCGGTGCGCAGGTCGAACGCCGACCCGTGCAGCCAGCACTCGATCATGCAGTCCTCGACCTCTCCCTCCGAGAGGGAGACGTTCGCGTGCGAGCAGATGTCGTTGATCGCGTACACCGATCCCTCGGTGGCGACGATGGACACCGGCGTGCCGTCGAGCTCCACCCGCTTGGGGGTGTTCTCCTCCAGCTCGCTGAGCGCACAGGCCTTGACGTACGTCATCAGACGGACGCCTCGAGCTCTGCCTCGATCTTGGCGATCAGGCGCTCCTCGATGTCGTCGACACCGATCTGCTGGACGAGTTCCGCGAAGAAGCCGCGGACCACGAGGCGGCGGGCCTCGTCGGCCGGGATGCCGCGGGCCTGGAGGTAGAAGAGCTGCTCGTCGTCGAAGCGGCCGGTCGCGGAGGCGTGGCCGGCGCCGACGATCTCGCCGGTCTCGATCTCCAGGTTGGGGACGGAGTCGACCCGCGCGCCGTCCGTGAGGACGAGGTTGCGGTTCATCTCGTAGGTGTCGGTGCCCTCGGCGCTCTTCTCGATGAGGACGTCGCCGATCCAGACCGCGTGGGCGTCCTGGCCCTGCAGGGCGCCCTTGTAGACCACGTGGGACTTGCAGTGCGGGGCGTCGTGCGTGACGAGGAGGCGGTGCTCCTGGTGCTGGCCGGAGTCGGTGAAGTAGACGCCGAGCAGCTCGGCCTCGCCGCCGGGGCCGGCGTAGCGCACGCGCGGGTGGATGCGGACGAGGTCGCCGCCGAAGGTCACGACGACGGACTTGAAGGTCGCGTCGCGGCCGAGCAGCGCGTTGTGCTGCGAGGTGTGGACGGCGGTGTCGTCCCAGTCCTGGACCGACACGAAGGTCACCTTGGCGCCGTCGCCGACGAGGATGTCGACGTTGGCGGCGCGGACGCCGTCACCGGTGTGGTCGATGACGATGATCGCCTCGGCGAACGGCTTGATGTCGAAGACGGTGTGGCCGAAGGTCGTGCCGCCCTCGCCGTGCAGGGCGACGCGGATCGGCTCGGTGAGCACGGTCTCCTTGGGCACGGTGACGACCGTGGCCTTGGCGAAGGAGGAGAAGGCCTGGGCGGCGACCCGGTCCACCGGGGTGCCGGCCTTGCCGATGCGCTCGTCGCCGCGCTCGACCGTCTCGACGGTGACGCCCTCGGGCGCGTCGATCTGGGCCTTCATGGTGCCGTCCGCGACGGCGGTGCCGTCGTGCAGGCCGCGCAGCCGGCCCAGCGGGGTGAAGCGCCACTCCTCCTCCCGGCCGTGCGGGATGGGGAAGTCCGCCACGTCGAAGGACGGCGGCGCGCTCATCCGGGTGGCGACGGTGGACTCCGCGGCCACCGCGATCGAGCCGGCGGTGGTGGAGCCCACCGGGATGTTCTGAGCCTCAGCCATGGCTGTCGTGTTGCTCACTCTCTTGAAAGAACACTGCCTACGTCAAAGATTGCGCCGGAGGTCCGCCGCGCGGCCGGGGTCAGCCGACCGAGCCCTCCATCTGGAGCTCGATCAGCCGGTTCAGCTCCAGCGCGTACTCCATCGGCAGCTCCTTGGCGATGGGCTCGACGAAGCCGCGCACGATCATGGCCATGGCCTCGAACTCGGTCATGCCGCGCTGCATCAGGTAGAAGAGCTGGTCGTCGGAGACCTTGGAGACGGTCGCCTCGTGGCCCATGGTCACGTCGTCCTCGCGGACGTCCACGTACGGGTACGTGTCCGAGCGGGAGACCGTGTCGACCAGCAGGGCGTCGCAGAGGACGTTGCTCTTGGAGCCGGCGGCTCCCTCGCCGATCTCGACCAGGCCGCGGTAGGAGGTGCGGCCGCCGCCGCGCGCCACCGACTTGGAGACGATGTTCGAGGAGGTGTTCGGCGCCATGTGGACCATCTTGGAGCCGGCGTCCTGGTGCTGGCCCTCGCCCGCGAAGGCGATGGACAGGGTCTCGCCCTTGGCGTGCTCGCCCATGAGGTAGACGGCCGGGTACTTCATCGTGACCTTGGAGCCGATGTTGCCGTCGATCCACTCCATGGTCGCGCCCTCGTAGGCCACGGCGCGCTTGGTGACCAGGTTGTAGACGTTGTTCGACCAGTTCTGGATCGTGGTGTAGCGGCAGCGGCCGCCCTTCTTCACGATGATCTCGACGACGGCGCTGTGCAGCGAGTCGGAGGAGTAGATGGGGGCGGTGCAGCCCTCGACGTAGTGGACGTAGGCGTCCTCGTCCACGATGATCAGCGTCCGCTCGAACTGGCCCATGTTCTCCGTGTTGATGCGGAAGTAGGCCTGGAGCGGGATGTCCACGTGGACGCCCTTGGGCACGTAGATGAAGGAGCCGCCGGACCAGACGGCGGTGTTCAGCGACGCGAACTTGTTGTCGCCGACCGGGATGACGGTGCCGAAGTACTCCTGGAAGAGCTCCGGGTGCTCCTTCAGGGCGGTGTCGGTGTCGAGGAAGATGACGCCCTGGGCCTCCAGGTCCTCGCGGATCTGGTGGTAGACGACCTCGGACTCGTACTGGGCCGCGACACCGGCGACGAGGCGCTGCTTCTCCGCCTCCGGGATGCCGAGCTTGTCGTACGTGTTCTTGATGTCCTCCGGCAGGTCCTCCCAGGACTCGGCCTGCTTCTCGGTGGACCGCACGAAGTACTTGATGTTGTCGAAGTCGATGCCCGAGAGGTCGGAGCCCCAGGTCGGCATGGGCTTCTTGTCGAAGAGCTTGAGGCCCTTGAGGCGGAGCTTCAGCATCCACTCGGGCTCGTTCTTCTTCGCCGAGATGTCCCGGACGACGTCTTCGGACAGGCCTCGCTTCGCCGCCTGGCCGGCCGCGTCGGAGTCGGCCCAGCCGTACTCGTAGTTGCCCAGACCCTCGAGCTCAGGGTGAGCAGTCTCCGTGGTCATGCGGGGTTCCTCCCGGCCGTGCTTGCAGATGCTGATGAGTTGGACTGTGGTGCTGTGCCCGCGCCGCGCGGGATGAACGTCGTGCACACCCCGTCGCCGTGGGCGATGGTGGCGAGGCGCTGCACATGGGTCCCGAGCAGGCGGGAGAAGACCTCGGTCTCCGCCTCGCAGAGCTGCGGGAACTGCCCGGCCACGTGGGCCACCGGGCAGTGGTGCTGGCAGAGCTGTTCGCCGCTGTGCGGACCGGGAGCGCTCTTCGCCGTGGCAGCGTACCCGTCCGCGGTCAGCGCCCTGGCGAGGGCCTCGGTGCGGTCTTCGGGGGCGGCGGCCTCGACGGACGCGCGGTAGGCCTCGGCCTGCGCCTCCATGCGGGCCCGCGCGAAGGCGGCCACGGCGGCCTCGCCCTGCTCGCCGCCGCCGGCGGACTGCGCGATCCAGCGCAGGGCGTCCGCGGCGAGTGAGTCGTACGACTGGTCGAAGGCGTCGCGGCCGCAGTCGGTGAGGGCGAAGACCTTGGCGGGCCGGCCCCGGGTGCGCGCGCCGTAGACCCGCTGTTCGCGGGCTTCGACGACGCCGTCGGTGACCAGGGTGTCCAGGTGGCGGCGGACTGCGGCCTGGGTGAGGCCGAGGCGCGCCGCGAGGTCGGCGACGGTGGACGGACCGTGGTCCAGGATGGAGCGCGCGACCCGGTTGCGGGTGGACCGCTCCCCGGTAGCGAGCTCCCCCTGGGGGGTCTCGATCATCCGTTCGCCGTATTTCACAACGCCATTGTTGCGTAATTAGTCGGGCAGCGACAAGCCGTGACGGACGCCACGCCTGGTGTCCTCCGTCACTAAGGGTCACCTAACATATCCACGCAGAGTGATCCGGGGCGGCCCGCCTCCCCTTCCCACCAGCACTGATGCACGGCACCGCCCGGGGTTGCGCGCGCGCCCTCCGCGCCCCCGCCCCGGCGCCCCGGGCGCCCCCGGCGGCTCCGTAGACTCACCCGCATGAGCAACGACCCCGCCGTGCAGATCCGCGGACTGGTGAAGCGGTACGGCCCGAAGACGGCGGTGGACGGTCTCGACCTCACCGTGCGCAGGGGCGAGGTCACCGCGGTACTCGGCCCCAACGGCGCGGGCAAGACCACCACGATCGAGACGTGCGAGGGCTACCTGAGGCCCGACGCAGGGACGGTCCGCGTCCTCGGCCTGGACCCGGTCCGCGAGGCCTCCGCCCTGCGCCCCCGGATCGGCGTCATGCTCCAGTCCGGCGGCGTGTACTCCGGCGCCCGCGCCGTCGAGATGCTGCGGCACACGGCCCGGCTGTACGCCGACCCGCTCGACGTCCCGGCGCTGGTGGAGCGGCTCGGCCTGGAGAGCTGCGGCCGCACCCCCTACCGCCGCCTCTCCGGCGGCCAGCAGCAGCGGCTGTCGCTGGCCATGGCCGTGGTGGGCCGCCCCGAGCTGGTCTTCCTGGACGAGCCGACCGCGGGCCTGGACCCGCAGGCCCGCCGGGCGACCTGGGAGCTCGTACGGGAACTGCGCGCCGACGGCGTCGGCGTCGTCCTCACCACCCACCACATGGACGAGGCGGAGCAGCTGGCCGACGAGGTGGCGATCGTCGACGCCGGCCGGGTGATCGCCCACGGCAGCCCCGAGCAGCTGTGCCGCGGCGGCGCCGAGAACACCCTCCGCTTCACCGGCCGCCCCGCACTGGACCTGGCCTCGCTGCTCAAGGCACTGCCGGACGGCACCCAGGCGGCCGAGATCCTCCCCGGCGTGTACCGCGTGACCGGTGACATCGACCCGCAGATGCTGGCGACCGTCACCTCCTGGTGCGCCCAGCACGGGGTCATGCCCGACGGCCTCTCGGTGGAGCGGCACACCCTCGAGGACGTCTTCCTCGAACTGACCGGTAAGGAGCTGCGCGCATGAGCGCCGGTACGTTCACCCCCCGCCCGGGGGCCGCACCCGTGTCCCGCATGGTCCTCGCGCAGACGGCGCTGGAGACGCGGATGCTGCTGCGCAACGGGGAGCAGCTGCTGCTGACCGTGGTGATCCCGGCGATGCTGCTCGTGCTGTTCTCGGCCGTCGACATCGTCTCCGTGCCGCTCGACGCGGCCCGCGGGGAGGAGGCCGTGGACTTCCTCGCGCCCGGCGTCATCGCGCTGGCGGTGATGTCGACCGCGTTCACCGGCCAGGCCATCGCCACGGGCTTCGACCGCCGCTACGGAGTGCTCAAGCGGCTCGGGGCCTCGCCGCTGCCGCGCTGGGCGCTCATGGCCGCCAAGACGCTGTGCGTCCTGGTCACCGAGGTGCTCCAGATCGCCCTGCTGACGGCGATCGCCTTCGCACTGGGCTGGTCCCCGCAGGGCGGGGCGCTGCCGGCGGCGCTGCTGGTGCTGCTGGGCACCGCGGCCTTCTCGGGGCTGGGGCTGCTGATGGCGGGCACCCTCAGGGCGGAGGCCACGCTGGCCGCCGCGAACCTGGTCTTCCTGCTCCTCCTGGTCGGCGGCGGGGTGATCGTGCCGATCGAGAAGTTCCCCGGAGCCGTGCAGTCCGTCCTGGAGCTGCTGCCGATCACCGCGCTGTCGGAGGGGCTGCGGGAGGTGCTGCGGTACGGGGCGCCGATGCCGTGGGGCGACGCCGCCGTCCTCGCGGCGTGGGCCGCGCTGGGCCTCGGCGCCGCGGCCAGGTTCTTCCGCTGGGAGTGAATCCACCGCCCCGTACGTTGGTCCCGGGGGACGATGGGCGCCGCAGCACAGGGGTGGCGCACACCAGGACGCCGGGGGGCGGAAATGGGGCAGCGGGAGGCCGCACTGCGGCTGGACGAGCAGTGGGCGGGGATCAGGTCCGGGGAGCGGGAGGCGGCGTACGGCGAGGCCGAGGCGCTGCTGGGGGAGCTCATCGGGGCCCTGCGCGGGCCGGCCGGGACCGACGCGGAGTGCGCGGCGCGGCTGGGGCTGCGCCTGGGCGACCTGGCGGCGCGGCGTTTCGCCGGCGGTGACCGGGCCGGGGCGCTGGCCGCCGTCGAGGAGGGGCTCGGGTACGCACGGCAGGCCGCGGGGTACTCCCCGCAGTACGCCCGCTGGTACGCCCGGCTGCTGATCAACCAGGGCGTCTGGCTGGCCTGGCCGCTGAGCGGCCCCGACCGGCTGCCCCTGCACCCGCTCGGCACGGCCGCCGAGGACGGGCCGGGGGCCATGGAGCGGGCGGCCGGCGAGCGGGCCCTGGACCTGACGCGCACCGCGGTCGGGGTGTGGAGCGGCCTGGACCAGGAGGATCCGGTCAACCGGCGCGGCCTCGCCCAGGCCCTGGTGTTCCTCGGCGACCGGCTCGCCGAGCTGGGCCTGGCCGAGGAGGCCGTGGCCCGGGCGGTGGAAGCCGAGGGCGCCTTCCGGGCGCTGCTGCTGGCCGACCCCGGCTCCGCGGGCGCGGCCGACGCGGAGGAGGCCCTCGACCACATAGGCCGGCAGCTGGAGCTGCGCCTGCGCTTCCTGTCCTTCGGCTCCCTGGTGGGGCTGCGGGCCCGCGGCCTGCTGCCGGGACGGCTGCTGCCGCAGGCCGTGGTGGCCGCCCGGATCCAGGGGGTGCCGGAGGAGGAGCTGGCGGCCCGGCTGCACCTGGGCGCCGACCAGGTCCGCACCATGCTGGAGGTCACGCCGTGGCGGGCCGTGTGGCGGTTCGAGGCCCGCGGCGCCGACGGGCTGTGGGAGGGCAGGCACGGCGGCTGGCAGGGCAGCGCCGAGGTCCGCAACCGCACGGCCGAGGAGTTCGGAGCGGAGCTGGTGCGCGGCTTCCGGATGTCGTCGCGCTACCCGGGGGACGGAACGCACTGGCGGCTTCGGGTGTGGTGGCACCAGGAGGGCGACCCGGCCGGCGCCCGCTTCCGATACGTATCGGGCCCGGAATCCGCGGCGCGCCACCCGGGCGACACCCCCTCGTGAAAGTTTGCACAAGGCGCCGCGTACGATAAGCGCCGTGTTGACCCCACTCGCTTACCTCGCGCGCCGCTGGACCCCGTCACCCCGGACCGTCCGGCGGGCCGCGTTCGCCGCCCTGCTCATGAGCGTGGCCATCGTCGTCACCGGCGGGGCCGTGCGCCTGACCGGATCCGGCCTCGGCTGCGACACGTGGCCCAAGTGCACCGACGACAGCCTGGTCGCCACGCAGGAGCAGGGGCTGCACGGGGCGATCGAGTTCGGCAACCGGATGCTGACGTACGTGCTGTCCGCGGCCGTCGGCTGGTCCATCCTCGCGGCGCGCTCGGCCAAGCCGTGGCGCCGCTCGCTGACCCGTCTCGGCTGGATGCAGTTCGGCCTCGTCGTGGCCAACGCCGTGCTCGGCGGGATCACCGTGATGACCGGCCTGAACCCGTACAGCGTCGCCGGGCACTTCCTGCTCGCCACCGCGCTGATCACCCTGACCACGGTCACCTGGCACCGCCTCGGCGAGGGGGACACCCCGGCCCGGCCTCGGGTGCCCGGCCCGGTGCGCAAGCTGTCCTGGGCGCTGCTCGCGACGACCGCCGTGCTGATCGCCGCGGGCACGGTCGTGACCGGCTCCGGCCCGCACGCCGGCGACAGCAGCGAGATCAAGCGGATGCCGCTCGACTGGGAGGGCGTCGCCCACGTCCACGCGATCGCCGCCTGGCTCGTGTGCGCGCTGGCGGTCGCGATGTGGCTGGTGCTGCGCGTGGTGGACGCCCCCGCGGACACCCGGGCCCGCGCCCGCGACCTGCTGGTGGTCCTGCTCGCCCAGGGCGCCGTCGGCTACGTGCAGTTCTTCACGGACCTTCCCGAGCTCCTGGTCGCGGCCCACATGCTGGGGTCCTGCCTGGTGTGGATCGCGGTCCTGCGCGTGGCACTGAGCCTGCGCGAGCGGCCTGCGCTTCCGGCCGGGGCCCCGGCCCCGGGCGAACCGTCGCTCTCGGCGGTCTGAGGCGTACGCCGGCCCGGGCTCCTGGGCCGGTACGCGGTGGGAGGGGCGGCGCACTCGGCGCCGCCCCTCCCGGCGTTTGGGGGTCTCCCCGTCGCGGCCCCGGCCCCGGCCCCGGGCAGCAGCGGCGTGCGCGGCGTGCGGCGTGCGGCGTGGCCCTTATACCGAGACAGCCCTGTGCCCCGCCCGATCCGGGCGGGGCACAGGGCTGTCGGGCGCAGGGGGGCCGAGGCCGTCAGGCCGCGGGCTGCGTCCCGCCGAGCTGGAGGCCCGCCATGCGGTTCCACTCGTACGGGCCGGTCTTCACGCGGGCGGCGAAGTCGCCGTCGAAGTCCTCGTGGAGGGTGAGGGCGGCCTTCTGAGCGGCCAGGGCGGCGGCGGCGTGGGTCGGCGCGACGAGGTCGCCCCAGGCGCCGTCGGCGCCGACCAGCACGATACGGGTGCCGGCCTGGCCGATGTGCGCGAGGTGGCCCTCGGCGCCGCCGTGCTCCTTGGCGAACGCCCCGATCTGCTTGGCCAGCTTCGCGGCGGCCCGCTCCTGCTTCTTGTCCGCGGCGTCCGCGGGGGTGGTGTCTGCCATGGACAGCATGCTACCCGCGGGTAATCAGCGGAGGAAGGGATCCACGGCCACGGCCACGAACAGCAGCGACACGTAGGTGATGGACCAGTGGAAGAGGCGCATCTCCTTCAGCTTCGCGCCGGTCACGCCCGCCTTGGCGCGCGCGTGCAGCGCGTGCGCCTCCCACAGCCACCAGCCGCCGGCCGCGAGTGCGACCGCCGTGTAGAACCAGCCGGTGTAGCCCAGGGGGGTGAGCAGCAGCGAGACGGCGACCATCACCCAGCTGTAGGCGACGATCTGCCGCGCCACGGCCCGGTTGCCGGCGACGACCGGCAGCATGGGCACGCCGACACGCGCGTAGTCGTCGGCCACCTTCATGGACAGCGGCCAGTAGTGCGGCGGGGTCCAGAAGAAGATGACGAGGAAGAGGATGACGGCGGCCCAGGAGACCTCGTTGCGGACCGAGGACCAGCCGATGAGCACCGGCATGCATCCGGCGATGCCGCCCCAGACGATGTTCTGGGTGGTGCGCCGCTTCAGCAGCATCGTGTAGACGACGACGTAGAAGAGGAGCGCGCCGAGGGCGAGCGCGGCGGACAGCCAGTTGACGAGCAGTCCGAACCACACCGTGGAGACCACGCCGAGGGTGATGCCGAAGACGAGGCACTCCCGCGGGCTGACCATGCCGGTGACGAGCGGCCGCTGCGAGGTGCGGTCCATCAGCGCGTCGATGTCGCGGTCGATGTACATGTTCAGGGCGTTGGCGCCGCCCGCGGACATGTAGCCGCCGAAGCACGTGGCCAGGACCAGCCAGAGCGAGGGCACGCCCTGCTC
Source organism: Streptomyces sp. WAC05292 (assembly GCF_003949955.1). Lineage (NCBI taxonomy): Bacteria > Bacillati > Actinomycetota > Actinomycetes > Kitasatosporales > Streptomycetaceae > Streptomyces > Streptomyces sp. WAC05292. Next base: position 35,555 of record NZ_RPSE01000003.1, on the reverse strand, counting down.
CGCGAGGAACATCACCGGCACTGTGGTGATCAGCAGAAGTTCGATGATCCGCGGCTTGGTCAAAGCCACAAAAGCCATGGCACGGGCCCCGAACGGCCGGTGCCCGGGGCTCGTCCCGAGCACCCCCGATGGACGGGATTCGACGGCCGTCACGCACACCCCTGACAGAGAAACCAGCAAGCTCCGGGCATGGGGGCCCGTAAAGGCTTGCGCGTACCACGCCACTGTAGACGTTGCACTTGTGTCGCCCTGCGCGGGGGTCGCATCGTGTTGGCCCGATCGGGGGCGGCGACGTTGTGACGGACTGCGGGCGCTCGAATAGCTGCACGCCGCGGCGGGGGTAGGCTCGGAATCGCGCCGGTGCACCGTACGTCACCGGGAACAGACATGTGGAGAGGAGCCCTGACCCACGGTGAGCACGAAGCCGACGACCACAGAGCTCGAATGGACCGAACTGGACCAGCGCGCGGTGGACACCGCCCGCATCCTGGCCGCGGACGCGGTCCAGAAGGTCGGAAACGGCCACCCCGGCACGGCCATGAGCCTGGCCCCCGCCGCTTACACGCTCTTCCAGAAGGTGATGCGGCACGACCCGGCCGACCCCGAGTGGGTCGGCCGCGATCGTTTCGTGCTCTCCGCCGGACACTCCTCGCTGACCCTCTACACCCAGCTGTACCTGGCCGGCTTCGGCCTGGAGCTGGACGACCTCAAGTCGTTCCGCACCTGGGGCTCGAAGACCCCGGGCCACCCGGAGTACGGCCACACGGCCGGCGTCGAGACCACCACCGGCCCGCTGGGCCAGGGCGTCGCCAACGCGGTGGGCATGGCCATGGCCGCCCGCTACGAGCGCGGCCTGTTCGACCCCGAGGCCGCCCCGGGCACCTCTCCCTTCGACCACATGGTGTACGCCATCGCCGGCGACGGCTGCCTCCAGGAGGGCATCTCCGCCGAGGCGTCCTCGCTCGCGGGCCACCAGAAGCTCGGCAACCTCGTCCTGCTCTGGGACGACAACCACATCTCCATCGAGGGCGACACGGAGACGGCCGTCTCCGAGGACACCCTCAAGCGGTACGAGGCCTACGGCTGGCACGTCCAGCGCATCGAGCAGCAGGCCAACGGCGACATCGACCCCGCCGCCCTGTACGCGGCCCTGGCCGCCGCGAAGGCCGAGACGGAGCGCCCGTCCTTCATCGCGATGCGCTCGATCATCGCCTGGCCGGCCCCGCACGCCCAGAACACCGAGGCGGCCCACGGCTCGGCCCTCGGCGACGACGAGGTCGCGGCCACCAAGCGCGTCCTCGGCTTCGACCCGGAGCAGAGCTTCGAGGTCTCCGACGAGGTCATCGCCCACACCCGCAAGGCGCTGGACCGCGGCCGCGAGGCCAAGGCCGAGTGGGAGAAGGAGTTCTCCGCCTGGCGCACCGCCAACCCGGAGCGCGCCGCCGCGTTCGACCGGATCAACGCGAACGAGTTGCCCGAGGGCTGGGAGGAGGCGCTCCCCGTCTTCGAGCCCGGCTCCTCCGTCGCCACCCGCGCTGCCTCCGGCAAGGTCCTGCAGGCGCTCGGCGCCGTCATCCCGGAGCTGTGGGGCGGCTCGGCCGACCTGGCCGGCTCGAACAACACCACCATCGACAAGAACTCCTCGTTCCTGCCGAAGGGCAACCCGCTGCCGGAGGCCGACCCGTACGGCCGCACCATCCACTTCGGCATCCGCGAGCACGCCATGGCCGCGGCCATGAACGGCATCGCCCTGCACGGCCACACCCGCATCTACGGCGGCACCTTCCTGGTGTTCTCCGACTACATGCGCAACGCGGTCCGCCTGTCCGCCCTGATGCACCTGCCGGTCACCTACGTGTGGACGCACGACTCCATCGGCCTCGGCGAGGACGGCCCGACCCACCAGCCGATCGAGCACCTCGCCTCGCTGCGCGCCATCCCGGGCCTCGCGCTCGTCCGCCCGGCCGACGCCAACGAGACGGCCGTCGCCTGGCGCGAGATCCTGCGCCGCCACACCAAGGTGTTCGGCAAGGGCACCCCGCACGGCCTGGCCCTCACCCGCCAGGGCGTGCCCGTGTACGAGCGGAACGAGGACGCCGCCAAGGGCGGCTACGTCCTCTTCGAGGCCGAGGGCGGCGAGCCGCAGGTCGTGCTCATCGGCACCGGCTCCGAGGTCCAGCTGGCCGTCGCCGCCCGCGAGGCGCTCCAGGCCGAGGGCATCCCGACCCGCGTGGTGTCGATGCCGTCCGTCGAGTGGTTCGAGGAGCAGGACCAGGCCTACAAGGACGGCGTGCTGCCGCCGTCCGTCAAGGCCCGTGTCGCGGTCGAGGCGGGCATCGGCCTGACCTGGCACCGCTACGTCGGGGACGCGGGCCGGATCGTCTCGCTGGAGCACTTCGGCGCCTCCGCCGACGCGAAGGTGCTGTTCCGCGAGTTCGGCTTCACCCCGGAGGCCGTGACCGCCGCCGCCAAGGAATCCCTCGAAGCCGCCGCGCGCTGACGCCGGTACAAGAACCAGTAGGAGATGCAATTCCCATGACAGACGCACTCAAGCGCCTCTCCGACGAGGGCGTGGCGATCTGGCTGGACGACCTGTCCCGCAAGCGCATCACGTCGGGCAACCTGGCCGAGCTGATCGACGAGTCGCACGTCGTCGGCGTCACCACCAACCCGTCGATCTTCCAGAAGGCGATCAGCAGCGGCGACGGCTACGAGCAGCAGCTCGCCGACCTCGCGGCCCGCAAGGTCACCGTCGAAGAGGCCATCCGCATGATCACCACGGCGGACGTCCGCGACGCCGCCGACATCCTGCGGCCGGTCTTCGACCGGACCGACGGCCAGGACGGCCGCGTCTCCATCGAGGTGGACCCGCGGCTGGCCCACAACACGGCGGCGACCGTCGCCGAGGCCAAGCAGCTCGCCTGGCTGGTGGACCGCCCGAACACGCTGATCAAGATCCCCGCGACCAAGGCCGGCCTGCCGGCGATCACCGAGGTCATCGGCCGGGGCATCAGCGTCAACGTCACGCTGATCTTCTCGCTGGAGCGCTACCGCGAGGTCATGGACGCCTACGTGGCGGGCCTGGAGAAGGCCCGGGCCGCGGGCCTGGACCTCTCCGAGATCCACTCGGTCGCGTCGTTCTTCGTCTCCCGCGTGGACACCGAGATCGACAAGCGCCTGGACGGCGTCGGCACCGACGAGGCCAAGGCCCTGAAGGGCAAGTCGGCCCTCGCCAACGCCCGCCTGGCCTACGAGGCGTACGAGGAGGTCTTCTCCTCCGACCGCTGGGCCGCCCTGGAGCGCCTGGGCGCCAACAAGCAGCGCCCGCTGTGGGCCTCGACCGGCGTCAAGGACCCGGCGTACAAGGACACCCTGTACGTGGACGACCTGGTGGCCCCGAACACGGTCAACACGATGCCGGAGGCCACCCTGGAGGCGGCCGCCGACCACGGCCGGGTGACCGGCGACACCGTGCGCGGCACCTACGACGAGTCCCGCCGGGTGCTCGCCGCGGTCGCGGAGCTCGGCATCTCGTACGACGATGTGGTGCAGCTGCTGGAGGACGAGGGCGTCGAGAAGTTCGAGGCGTCCTGGAACGACCTGCTGAAGTCCACCGAGGCGGAGCTGGAGCGCCTCGCTCCCACGGAGGCCTGAACACCTTGTCTGTAAACGGAGCGAACCCGCTTCGTGACGCACAGGACCGGCGGCTCCCGCGTATCGCGGGGCCGTCCGGCCTGGTCATTTTCGGCGTTACGGGTGACCTGTCGCGCAAGAAGCTGATGCCTGCCGTCTACGACCTGGCCAACCGAGGCCTGCTCCCGCCGGGCTTCTCCCTGATCGGCTTCGCCCGCCGCGAGTGGGAGCACGAGGACTTCGCCCAGGAGGTGTACGAGGCCGTCAAGCAGCACTCGCGCACCCCCTTCCGGGAGGAGGTGTGGCAGCAGCTGGTGCAGGGCTGCCGCTTCGTCCAGGGCGACTTCGACGACGACCAGGCGTTCGAGACGCTGAAGGCGACGATCGAGGAGCTCGACAAGCAGCAGGGGACGGGCGGGAACTTCGCCTTCTACCTGTCGGTGCCGCCGAAGTGGTTCCCCAAGGTGGTCCAGCAGCTCAAGGACCACGGGCTCGCCCAGAAGGAGGGCTCCTGGCGGCGCGCCGTCATCGAGAAGCCCTTCGGTCACGACCTGAAGAGCGCCGAGGAGCTCAACAAGGTCGTCCACGAGGTGTTCCCGCGGGACGAGGTCTTCCGCATCGACCACTACCTCGGCAAGGAGACCGTCCAGAACATCCTGGCGCTCCGCTTCGCGAACACGATGTTCGAGCCGATCTGGAACCGGTCCTACGTGGACCACGTGCAGATCACCATGGCCGAGGACATCGGCATCGGCGGCCGCGCCGGGTACTACGACGGCATCGGCGCCGCCCGCGACGTCATCCAGAACCACCTGCTGCAGCTGCTCGCGCTGACGGCGATGGAGGAGCCGGGCTCCTTCCACCCCAAGGCGCTGGTGGCGGAGAAGCTGAAGGTGCTGAGCGCCGTCCAGATCCCCGAGGACCTGGGCAAGCACACCGTGCGCGGCCAGTACACCTCGGCGTGGCAGGGCGGCGAGAAGGTCGTCGGCTACCTCGAAGAGGACGGCATCGACCCGAAGTCCAAGACGGACACCTACGCGGCGATCCGCCTGGAGATCAACAACCGCCGCTGGGCGGGCGTGCCGTTCTACCTGCGGACGGGCAAGCGCCTGGGCCGCCGGGTGACGGAGATCGCGGTCGTCTTCAAGCGGGCCCCGTACCTGCCGTTCGAGTCGGGCGCGACCGAGGAGCTGGGGCAGAACGCCCTGGTCATCCGGGTCCAGCCGGACGAGGGCGTCACGGTCCGCTTCGGCTCCAAGGTCCCGGGCACCTCGATGGAGGTCCGGGACGTCACGATGGACTTCGCGTACGGCGAGTCCTTCACGGAGTCGAGCCCCGAGGCGTACGAGCGCCTCATCCTGGACGTCCTGCTGGGCGACGCGAACCTCTTCCCGCGCCACCAGGAGGTCGAGCTGTCCTGGAACATCCTCGACCCGATCGAGGAGTACTGGGACAGGCACGGCAGGCCCGCGCAGTACCCGGCGGGGACCTGGGGGCCGATCGAGGCGGACGAGATGCTCGCACGAGACGGACGGAGCTGGCGCCGGCCATGAAGATCGACCTCACGGAGACCACCTCCAGCAAGATCAACGCCGCGCTGGTGCAGGCCCGCCGCGACATCGGCACGCCGGCCATCGGCATGGTCCTCACGCTGGTGATCGTGACCGACGAGGAGAACGCGTACGACGCCCTGAAGTCGGCGAACGACGCGTCCCACGAGCACCCCTCGCGGATCATCGTCGTGATCAAGCGGGTCAGCCGTTCGGCCCGCAGCCGCCGCGACGCCCGCCTCGACGCGGAGGTCCGGGTCGGCGCGGACGCGGGCACCGGCGAGACGGTCGTGCTGCGCCTCCACGGCGAGCTCGTCCACCACGCCGACTCGGTGGTCCTCCCGCTGCTGCTGCCGGATGCCCCGGTCGTCGTCTGGTGGCCCGAGGGCGCGCCCTCGGACCTGGCGGGCAGCGCGCTGGGCGCGCTCGGGCAGCGCCGCATCAGCGACACGTACGCCTGCGAGGACCCCATAGGGGCCCTCGCGGAGCGGGCGCAGACGTACGCGCCCGGGGACACGGACCTGTCCTGGACCCGCATCACGCCGTGGCGCTCCATGCTGGCGGCGGCCTTGGACCAGCAGGCCTTCGAGGTCGTCTCGGCGACCGTCGAGGGCGAGGACGAGAACCCGTCCTGCGAGCTGCTGGCCATGTGGCTGGCGGACCGGCTGAAGGTGCCCGTCGAGCGCACGCTGTCCTCGGGCCCCGGCCTGACGGCGGTCCGCCTGGAGACCAAGGAGGGCGAGATCCTCCTGGGCCGTGCGGACGGCTCGCTGGCGACGCTGTGCATGCCGGGCCAGCCCGACCGCAGCGTGGCGCTCAAGCGCCGCGAGACGGCCGAGCTTCTGGCGGAGGAGCTGCGCCGGCTGGACCCGGACAACACGTACGAGTCCGCGCTGAAGTTCGGCGTGGCGAAGCTGCGGGCGGCGCAGGACTCCCCCGCCCCGGCCGCGCCCGCCGCGGCCGCGCAGGCGGCGGAGGGCGACGGCGCCGGGGACGGCGGCGAAGCGGCCGCCCCCGCCGGCAAGGCCGCCGCGAAGCCCGCCTCCAAGGCGGCCGCCAAGAAGGCCCCGGCCAAGCAGTGACACCCCGCGGCCGCCGGCCGGCTCCGCCCCTTCCGGGGCGGTCCGGTCGGCGGCCGTGCCATTTCCCGACCAAGAAGGCGGCAACAACATGGGTATGACGACTCCCCAGGTCGTCGTCCACCGGGACAAGGAGCTGATGGCCCAGGCCGCGGCCGCCCGGCTCATCACGAAGATCGTGGACGCTCAGGCCGCCCGGGGCACCGCCTCGGTGGTCCTGACCGGCGGCCGCAACGGCAACGGGCTGCTCGCCGCGCTGGCGGCGGCACCCGCCCGGGACGCGGTCGACTGGGCCCGGATCGACCTGTGGTGGGGCGACGAGCGCTTCGTCCCGGCCGACGACCCCGAGCGCAACCACGTCCAGGCGTGCGAGGCGCTGCTGGACGCGGTGCCCGTCGACCCGGCGCGGGTGCACGCGATGCCGGCGTCGGACGGCCCGTACGGGGACGACGCGGACGCCGCGGCCGCGGCCTACGCGGAGGAGCTGCGGCGCGCCGCGGGCCCCGAGGACCACGGCCCGGTCCCCCGCTTCGACGTGCTGATGCTGGGCGTGGGCCCCGACACGCACGTGGCGTCGCTGTTCCCGGAGCACCCGGCGGCGCGGGAGACCGAGCGCACGGTCGTCGGCGTGCACGGCGCCCCGAAGCCCCCGCCGACCCGGGTGTCGCTGACCCTGCCGGCGATCCGGGCGGCCCGCGAGGTGTGGCTGCTCGCGGCGGGCGAGGACAAGGCCGGGGCGGTCGCCATCGCGCTGGGCGGCGCCGGCGAGGTCCAGGCCCCGGCGGCGGCCGCGTACGGGCGCTCGCGCACCCTGTGGCTGCTCGACCGGGCGGCCGCGGCGAAGCTCCCGGCGGGCCTCTACCCGCCGGTGTGAGCCTGACGGCCCCTCACGGTGCTGCGGACGGCCCGCCCTCCCCTCGGGGACGGCGGGCCGTCGCGTCGGCAGGGGTCAGGAGCGGCCGCGCAGCGAGCGGTAGACCCCGACGAGGTTCCGGGTCGAGGCGTCGAGCCCGGGCACGTCGGCGCCCTCGGCCAGCGCCGGCTCCACCCGCTTGGCGAGGACCTTGCCGAGCTCCACGCCCCACTGGTCGAAGGAGTCGATGTTCCACACGGCGCCCTGGACGAAGACCTTGTGCTCGTACAGCGCGATCAGCTGGCCGATCACGGACGGGGTCAGCTCGGCGGCCAGGACCGTGGTCGTGGGGTGGTTGCCGCGGAAGGTCTTGTGGGGGACGAGCTCCTCGGCGACGCCCTCGGCGCGGACCTCGTCGGCGGTCTTGCCGAAGGCCAGCGCCTGCGTCTGGGCGAAGAAGTTGGCCATCAGCAGGTCGTGCTGGGCCGCGAGGCGCGGCGGCAGTTCGGCGATCGGGCGGGCGAAGCCGATGAAGTCGGCCGGGATCACCTTGGTGCCCTGGTGGATCAACTGGTAGTAGGCGTGCTGGCCGTTGGTGCCGGGGGTGCCCCATACCACGGGGCCCGTCTGCCAGTCGACGGGGCGGCCCTCGCGGTCCACGGACTTGCCGTTGGACTCCATGTCGAGCTGCTGGAGGTATGCGGTGAACCGCGACAGGTAGTGGCTGTAGGGCAGGACCGCGTGCGACTGGGCGTCGTGGAAGGCGCCGTACCAGATGCCGAGGAGACCGAGGAGCAGCGGGGCGTTCTCCTCCGGGGGCGCCGTGCGGAAGTGCTCGTCCATCAGCCGGAAGCCGGAGAGGAGTTCGCGGAAGCGGTCCGGGCCGATCGCGATCATCAGCGAGAGGCCGATGGCGGAGTCGAAGGAGTAGCGGCCGCCGACCCAGTCCCAGAACTCGAACATGTTGGCCGGGTCGATGCCGAAGCCCGTCACCTTCTCCGCGTTGGTGGAGAGCGCGACGAAGTGCCGTGCGACGGCGGCCTCGTCGCCGCCCAGGCCGTCCAGCAGCCAGGCGCGGGCCGATTCGGCGTTGGTGATGGTCTCGATCGTCGTGAACGTCTTGGACGCGACGATGAACAGGGTCCGCGCCGGGTCGAGGTCGCGGACGGCCTCGTGCAGGTCGGCGCCGTCGACGTTGGAGACGAACCGCACCGTCAGGCCGCGGTCGGTGAAGGGGCGCAGCGCCTCGTACGCCATCGCCGGTCCGAGGTCGGAGCCGCCGATGCCGATGTTGACGATGTTGGTGAGGGGCGCTCCGGTGAAGCCGGTCCACTCCCCGGAGCGGATCCGCTCGCTGAAGGAGGCCATCTTGTCGAGGACGGCGTGCACGCCGGGGACGACGTCCTCGCCGTCGACCTCGACGACGGCGCCGGCGGGGGCGCGCAGCGCGGTGTGCAGGACCGCGCGGCCCTCGGTGGTGTTGATCTTCTCGCCGCGGAACATGGCCTCGCGCAGTTCGGCGACGCCGGTGGCGGCGGCCAGTTCGCGCAGCAGCGTGAGCGTCTCGTCGGTGACGAGGTGCTTGGAGTAGTCGATGTGGAGGTCTCCGACGCGCAGCGTGTACGCCGTGCCGCGGTCGGGGTCCTCCTCGAACAGCTGCCGCAGATGCGTCTGCCCCAGCTCTTCCCGGTGCTTGCCGAGGGCAAGCCACTCGGGGGTCCGGTTGAGCCTTGCCCGGCCTTCTGCGTTCATCTCGGACATCAACCCGTTTCTTCCGTCCTGTCGTGCCCCGCCGATCACCAACTTAAGGGATGGAGGAGGCCTGTGCGGGACAGCGCTGCGGTGTGCGGGCATGCGAAAGGGCCCGGTCCGCCGGAGGCAGTCCTCCCGCGGGCCCGGGCCCGGTGCCGCGCCGGTGCGCGGCTCTCGTCAGATCTCGCCGCGGAGCTTGGCGAGGGCCTCGGCGAGGATGGCCTCGCCGTCGGCGTCGGTGCGGCGTTCGCGCACGTACGCCAGGTGCGTCTTGTACGGCTCGGTGCGCGGCGGCGCCGGGGGGTTGTCCCGGTCCTGGCCGGCCGGGAACCCGCAGCGCGGGCAGTCCCAGGTGTCCGGCACCTGTGCGTCGCTGGCGAAGCTGGGCTGCGTCTCGTGCCCGTTCGAGCACCAGAACGAGATGCGCAGGCGGGGCGCGGACTCGCCGCGCTCGGCCTCGCCCATCGGCCCCGCCCCGACCCGGCTGCCACGGATCGCGTTGCCACTTGCCACGGTCGTAACTCCCCTGCGTGATGGTGCCGCGAAGCGTGAGAGGTTTCCGCCGCGGGCGCCCCAGTCTACGGAAGGCCCAACGGACGTCCAGCAAATGGAGTTACTCACTCCGAGCCGTGGACGCCGCCTTCATGATAGGCGGGACGCGCCGGGCGGGACGGCCGGATCGGCGAGAACCGGCGGCTGCCCGGAGGCGTCAGCCGTTCGACTTCATCAGCAGGCCGAGGGCGACGATGCACGCGAACCACAGCAGGCCGACCACGACCGTGATGCGGTCGAGGTTGCGCTCGGCGACCGAGGAGCCGCCGACGGAGGACTGCATGCCGCCGCCGAACATGTCGGAGAGGCCGCCGCCCTTGCCCTTGTGCATCAGCACGAGCAGCATCAGCAGCGCACTGAAGACGATCAGGGCGATCGAGAACCCCATAACCACGGCTGATTCCTACTTTCTGGCTTCCGAAGGCTTTCCGGCGGTGCCGGATGGGCGCGGGGGCCAGTGGCTGGTGGTGCAGCCTCCTGGCCCCCGCAAGGGTACGACGGATCCGGCCCGCGGCCTACTCGCTGCCGCGGGGTGCGGACTACTGGTCCCGGAACCGGACGATCTTGACGAACTCGTCCGCGTCGAGGGCCGCGCCGCCGATCAGGGCGCCGTCGACGTCGGGCTGCGCCATGATCGCCGCGATGTTGTTCGCCTTGACGGAGCCGCCGTACTGGATGCGGACCTTGTCGGCCAGCTCCTGGGAGTACAGCTCGGCGAGGCGGCGGCGGATGGCCCCGCAGACCTCCTGCGCGTCCTCGGGGGTGGCGACCTCGCCGGTGCCGATGGCCCAGACGGGCTCGTAGGCGATGACGACGGACTCGGCCTGCTCGGCCGGGATGTCCTTCAGGCCGCCGTCGACCTGGGCGAGGGTGTGGGCGACCTGGTCGCCTGCCTTGCGGACCTCCAGGCCCTCGCCGACGCACAGGATCGGGGTGAGGCCGTGCCGGTAGGCGGCCTTGACCTTGGCGTTGCAGACCTCGTCGGTCTCGCCGTGGTACTGGCGGCGCTCGCTGTGGCCGACGGCCACGAACGTGCACTTGAGCTTGGCGAGCATGGAGCCGGAGATCTCGCCGGTGTAGGCGCCGGCGTCGTGGGCCGAGAGGTCCTGGGCGCCGTACTTGATCTTCAGCTTGTCGCCGTCGACGAGCGTCTGGACGGAGCGCAGGTCGACGAAGGGCGGCAGGACCGCGACCTCGACGGCGTCGTAGTCCTTGTCGGCGAGCGCGAAGGCGAGCTTCTGGACGTGCGCGATGGCCTCGAGGTGGTTGAGGTTCATCTTCCAGTTGCCCGCCATGAGCGGGGTGCGCGTGGTCATCGGGGGTCAGACCTCCAGTGCAGCGAGACCGGGGAGCGTCTTGCCCTCGAGGTATTCGAGGGAGGCGCCGCCGCCGGTAGAGATGTGGCCGAAAGCGTTCTCGTCGAAGCCGAGCGTGCGCACGGCCGCGGCCGAGTCGCCGCCGCCGACGACGGTGAACGCGCTGCTGTCGACGAGGGCCTGCGCGATGGCGCGGGTGCCGCCGGCGTAGTCCGGGTGCTCGAAGACGCCCACGGGGCCGTTCCAGAACACCGTCTCGGCATCGGCGATCTTCGAAGCGTACAGCTCGCGGGTCTTGGGGCCGATGTCGAGGCCCTCCTTGTCCGCGGGGATCTTGTCGGCGTCGACGGTGGCGTACTCGGCCGGCGTCTTGCCCTTGAGGTCGGGGAACTCGGAGGCGGCGAGGACGTCGACCGGCAGGACGAGCTCGACGCCGTTGGCCTCGGCGCGGGCCATGTACTCCTTGACGGTCTCCACCTGGTCCTTCTGGAGCAGGGAGATGCCGACCTCGTAGCCCTTGGCGTGGAGGAAGGTGTAGGCCATGCCGCCGCCGATGAGGAGGCGGTCGGCCTTGCCGAGGAGCTCGTCGATGACGGCGAGCTTGTCGGAGACCTTGGCGCCGCCGAGGACGACGACGTAGGGGCGCTTGACGTCGGCGGTCAGCTTCTTCAGGACGCCGACCTCGGCGGCGATCAGGGAGCCGGCGGCGTGCGGCAGGCGCGCGGGCAGGTCGTAGACCGAGGCGTGCTTGCGGTGCACGGCGCCGAAGCCGTCGCCGACGTAGACGTCGGCCAGCTCGGCGAGCTGGTCGGCGAAGGCTCCGCGCTCGGCGTCGTCCTTGGCGGTCTCGCCGGGGTTGAAGCGGAGGTTCTCCAGGACGGCGACCTGGCCGTCGGAGAGCTTCGCGACGGTCTCCCTGGCGGAGGCGCCGACGGTGTCGGCGGCGAAGGCGACCTCCGCGCCGAGGAGTTCGCCGAGCCGCTTCGCGGCGGGGGCGAGGGAGAACGCCGGGTCCGGGGCGCCCTTGGGGCGGCCCAGGTGCGAGGCGACGACCACGCGGGCGCCGGCCCCGGCGAGGCGGGCGATGGTCGGCTGCACGGCGCGGATCCGGCCGTCATCGGTGATCACGTCGCCGGAGAGCGGCACGTTGAGGTCCGCGCGGACGAAGACCCTCTTGCCCGAGACGCCCTCGGCGAGGAGTTCGTCGATCGTCTTCATGTGTTTCTACTCCTTGTCCCCCGGCACGGGCCGTACCGGCGCGGGGTGGGTGGGGCGGGCAGGCAACAGGGCCCGTACGGCGCTTCATCGCGCTGCGCGGACCCTGTGCTCACATCATGGGAGTTCGGCTTGTGTGTCCGACGTGCGTCAGAGCCGGCCGCCGACGTAGACGGTCAGGTCGACGAGTCGGTTGGAGTAGCCCCACTCGTTGTCGTACCAGCCGACGACCTTGACCTGCTTGCCCTGGACCATCGTCAGCGACGAGTCGAAGGTGCAGGAGGCCGGCCAGTTCACGATGTCGGAGGAGACGATCGCGTCCTCGGTGTAGTCCAGGATGCCCTTGAGCTGGCCCTCGGACGCCTTCTGGAAGGCGGCGTTGATCTCGTCCTTGGTGACCTCGCGGTCGAGTTCGATGACGAGGTCGGTGACCGAGCCGGTGGGGACCGGGACGCGCATGGCGATGCCGTCGAGCTTGCCCTTCAGCTGCGGCAGGACCAGCGCGGTGGCCTTGGCGGCACCGGTGGAGGTCGGGATGATGTTCTCGGCTGCGGCGCGGGCGCGGCGCAGGTCCGAGTGCGGGAAGTCCAGGATGCGCTGGTCGTTCGTGTACGCGTGGACCGTCGTCATCATGCCCTTGACGATGCCGAAGTTCTCGTCGAGGACCTTGGCCATCGGCGCCACGCAGTTGGTGGTGCAGGAGGCGTTGGAGATGACGTGGTGGTTGGCCGCGTCGTACTTGTCGTGGTTGACGCCCATCACGATGGTGATGTCCTCGTCCTTGGCCGGGGCCGAGATGAGGACCTTCTTCGCGCCGGCGGCGATGTGCTTGGCGGCGTCGGCCTTCTTCGTGAAGATGCCGGTCGACTCGATGACGATGTCGGCGCCCAGCTCGCCCCACGGGAGGTTCGCGGGGTCGCGCTCGGCGAACGTCTTGAAGGTGTTGCCGCCGACCGTGATCGTGTCCTCGGTGTGCGTGACCTCCTGCTTGAGGCGGCCGAGGATGCTGTCGTACTTGAGGAGGTGCACCAGGGTGGCGTTGTCCGTCAGGTCGTTGACACCGACGATCTCGATGTCCGCCCCCTGCTCCAGGAGAGCTCGGAAGTAGTTGCGGCCAATTCGACCAAAACCGTTGATTCCTACGCGGATCGTCACGAACCGATCTCCTCGTTGGTGCGCCGGTCTGTGCGCCCGGCGAGCTGTAAATGGGATGTCCCCGACCGCTTACGACCCTACCTCTCCGTGAGCTTGCGAGTGACATCGTCCGGGACCTGACACACCCCGCACCCCGCTCCGGCGGGCCGGTGCGGGGCTTGCGGGGCCTCGGTGCCGGTCACGCGGCGTGAGCGGCGGCGGGGGCGGTGATCAGCGGTTCAGCGCACGGAGCGCCTTACCGACGAGTAGCGCGCGGTCGGCCGGCTCACGGAGGTGCTCCAGGCCGAATCCGAGCAGGACGGTGTCACGCGTGGTGACCGAGGCGTACGAGCGGAACAGCTCGCCGGAGCGCTGCCAGTCGCCGGGAACTTCGGCGCTTCCCACAGGGGCGCCGGCCGCCGTCCAGCTCCCCAGGGAGGCCTCGAACCCCTCGGTGGTCTGGTCCACTCCCCCGACGGAGAGGCGGACGTCGTCCGCGAAGACGCCGCGGCCGCCGTCGCTCGCGTCCGTGACGTACGACAGCGACACCTCGACGGTCCGGCCCGCGTACGCGCTCAGGTCGAAGGAGGCCTGCTTCCAGCCGTCGGACGAGCCGGTGAGGCTGTGCCACACGCCGCTGCTCCCCCGCGCGGTGCAGCCGCTGCCCTCCTGGGTGAGGTAGCGCCGCAGGAAGGGGTGCGCGTTGACGAAGAAGCCGGCCCCGCAGTCCGTCGGCACCTGGCCGCGGGTCAGGCCGCCCGCCTCGGGCAGGGTGGTCCAGTCGTCGGCGCCGGCCGTGCGCGCCTCCAGGACGGCGTGGTCGTAGCCCCGCTCGGTGTGCCAGTTCAGGGCGGCCTTGAGCTGCGGCGCGTCCGCGGCGGACACGGTCGTGAGGTCGATGGTGCGGGTCAGCCGCCGCCAGTCCCCGTCGGCGTGGGTCGCCGCGGCCATGCCGGTGCCGGAGTGGGGGGCGTACGGGTTCGCGACGCCGGCGTACCCGCCCGCCTGCGCGCTGCGGAACTGCGGGAAGCGGTCCGCGGGCAGGCTCTCGGAGGTGATGGTGAAGGCGCCGGGCGCGTCCAGGGGGTTGCCCTCGGCGTCGCCGAGCCCGCCGCGGGCCCCGGCGAGGCCGCCCGCGCCGGTGAAGCCGGCGGCTCCGCGGACGCTGCTGCGGCCGTAGGCGCCGAGCCAGTACTGACCGAAGTCGTCGGTGAGGGCGGGCCCGACCCGGGCGTCGCCGCCGGCCGACTCACCGGCCTCGATCAGCTTCCCGCCCTCGTTGAGGTACGAGCGCAGCGCGAGCTGGGTGGCGCCGCCGGGGGCGCCGGCGCCGGTGTAGTGGACGGCGGTGCGGAAGTGCGCGAGGACGCCGAGGCGGTGCGGGGCGCCCTGGACGGCCGTGTCCCACACGGCTGCCGCCCGGCCGTTGGCGCGGAGCGCGTCGGCGTAGCCGCCGGCGTGCCGGGCGGGGGCGCCCTCCTCGGCGATCACGAGGGCGTCGGCGCGGGGCCGCTCGGCGACCGTGTACGTGAAGCGGTCGCTGGAGACGCGGCGGCCGTCCCGGTCGCGGCCCGTGAACCAGACCTCGACGCGGTCGCCGGGGCGGGCGCCGTGCACCGCGCCCCGGTACTCGTCGAACCAGTTGTTGTCCTCGCCGCCGTAGACGGAGCCGCCCTTCCAGGGCTTCACGCCGCGGTCGTGGGTGCGGCCGCCGTTGACGCGCCAGTGCAGCCGCTTGTCGCCGAGCGCCTTGCGGGCGGTGACGGCGACCGGCTGGTCGCGGCCGTCGGGCGCGTAGGAGGTGGTGAAGGGGTCGAGGGTGAAGTCGGCTGCCGTCAGGCCCACGGGTGACACCGGCCGGTCGGGGCGTGCGGCGCTCTCGCCGACGGCGAGCGCGAAGGGGATGTTCTTGGCGAACTCGGCCTGGATCAGCTTCTCGTCGTCGGGGAAGTTGAAGCCGGATCGGCAGTCCTCGGGCTTCCACCGGTCGTTCGGGTCGGAGGCGGAGGCCGTCCGGCAGGTGGTCATCTCCGGGGTGAACATCATGATGCCGTTGACGTTCGCGGCGTGGCCGTCGGCCTCGCCGTTGGTGGTGTACAGCTCGGACGACAGCTGCGGCCGGTAGCCGGGGACCGCCGGGTTGTCGGGGGTGCCGGCGAGCGCCCGGTAGGCGGTGTCGTCGGGGGTGGGCGTGGCGACCTGCCAGCCGACGCCGTAGAGGATGAGCTCGGCGGCGGAGTGGTAGTTGACGGCGTACTCGAAGCCGATCCGCTTCTGGAACCGGTCGAGGGCGGCGGTCTCGGGCTCGGAGGCCGCGGAGGGGCCGCGGTAGGTCTCGTTCGCGGGGTTGGGCGAGGAGCCCTCGTCGTCGTATCCCCACTTGTAGGCGAAGTTCCGGTTCAGGTCGACGCCGTCGCCGCTGGTGATCTTCCCGTCGCCGTTGTTGTCGCGGAGGTTCTTGCGCCAGAGCCGGTTGGCCTCGGAGGCGTGGGTGTGGTCGTAGCCGTCGGGGTTGGCCGACAGCAGGAACCACAGTTCGGTGGAGTCCACCAGCTTCGTGATCCGGGGGTCCTTGCCGTAGGCGTCCAGCGTGTGGTGCATCAGGCGCCGCGTCATCTCGGGCGTGATCCACTCGCGGGCGTGCTGGTTGGACATGTACAGCACGGAGGGCTTCGCGCCGTCGCGGGTGGTGCGGGCGTTCTTCGTGACCTTCAGCGCGAGGATGTCCCGGCCCTGGACGGTCTTGCCGATGGAGACGGCCTTGGCGAGGCCGGGGTGCTCCCGCGCGGTCCGCAGGACCTCCTCCTTCAGGCCGCCCTTGCCGCTGTACGGGCGGAAGACGCCGTCGCCGGAGGCCTGCGCGCGGGCGGTTGCTCCGGTCTTGCGTTCGGTGAGGGCCACGCCGCGGGCGGCGAGCCCGCGGGCCTGGCCCTCGGTGAGGAACAGCTCCACGCGGGCGGTGCCGGTCTCCGGGGCGCGTTCGGAGAGCTCGTGCCCGTCCTGGCCGGCGGCGAGGACGAGCGGGACCTGCTCCTTGGTGATGTCGGCGTCGTAGACCCGGACCTCCTCGGCGCCGGGTGCGGCGTCCGCTGCGGGGCGGGCGTGGGCCGCGGCCGGGAGGGCGGCCGCGGTGGTTGCTAAGAGGAGTGAGCTGGCGGCGAGGATCAGTCCCGCGCGGTGCCTCATGTGCCCCCCTGGGGGTCGACTGCCACGAAAGCGTTCGGACGACAGGCTCACGAGGCCTCGTGTCCATGTCAATGGGGCGTTGCGGGAACGAGCCGCCGCGCGCCCGGGGCCCGTACGCGGCGCGCTGTGCGGCGTACGGGCCCCGGTGCGTGGTGCGCTGCCGGCCGGACCGGTCAGCCGGCCAGGTTGTCGGCCAGCTCCTCGCTGAGGTTCGACTCGGTGCCCGGGATGCCGAGGTCCTGGGCCCGCTTGTCGGCCATCGCCAGCAGGCGGCGGATGCGGCCGGCGACGGCGTCCTTGGTCAGCGGCGGGTCGGCGAGGGCGCCCAGCTCCTCCAGGGAGGCCTGCTTGTGCTCCATGCGCAGCCGGCCCGCGGCGGCCAGGTGCTCGGGCACCTCCTCGCCGAGGATCTCCAGGGCGCGCTGGACGCGGGCCCCGGCGGCGACCGCGGCGCGCGCCGAGCGGCGCAGGTTGGCGTCGTCGAAGTTGGCCAGCCGGTTCGCGGTGGCGCGGACCTCGCGGCGCATCCGCCGCTCCTCCCAGGCCAGCACGGACTCGTGGGCGCCGAGCCGGGTCAGCAGTGCGCCGATGGCGTCGCCGTCGCGGACGACGACGCGGTCCACGCCGCGGACCTCGCGGGCCTTCGCCGCGATGGAGAGCCGCCGGGCGGCGCCCACCAGGGCCAGGGCTGCCTCGGGGCCGGGGCAGGTGACCTCCAGCGAGGAGGACCGGCCCGGCTCGGTGAGCGAGCCGTGGGCCAGGAAGGCGCCGCGCCAAGCCGCCTCGGCGTCGCAGGTGGCCCCGGAGACCACCTGGGGGGGAAGGCCCCGGATCGGGCGGCCGCGGCCGTCGACCAGGCCGGTCTGGCGGGCCAGCTGGTCGCCTCCGGCCACGACGCGGACGACGTAGCGGCTGCCGCGGCGCAGGCCGCCCGGAGCCATGACGACGAGGTCCGAGGAGTGGCCGAAAATCTCCAGGATGTCCTTGCGGAGCCGCCGCGCGGCGATCCCGGTGTCGAGTTCCGCCTCGATGACGATCCGGCCGCTCACCAGGTGCAGGCCGCCGGCGAACCGAAGAATCGCCGAGACCTCCGCCTTCCTGCAGCAGGTACGGGTGACGGGGAGCCGGGAGATCTCATCCTTCACCGCTGGCGTCATCGCCATGGGCCGATCCTTCCATGCATCCGAAAAATACGGTCGTACGCGGCTGCGAGCAGCTCCGGGTCGTGCTTGGGGGAGCCGTCTTCCCTGGCCACCGGCGCCA
Source organism: Streptomyces sp. WAC05292 (assembly GCF_003949955.1). Classification (NCBI taxonomy): domain Bacteria; kingdom Bacillati; phylum Actinomycetota; class Actinomycetes; order Kitasatosporales; family Streptomycetaceae; genus Streptomyces; species Streptomyces sp. WAC05292. The sequence goes on along the minus strand of NZ_RPSE01000003.1, from coordinate 18,022 downwards.
GCTCGACCGCGGCACCGAAGCGCTGCGCGGCATCGGCGAGGGACTCGCGGTCGGGCACGGCGGCCTGGTCGGCCAGCACCACGTCCAGGGCGAGTTTAGGGGCGTGTCGGGCCAAAACCTCCAAATGACGCTGCGGAGAGAAGCCCTCTGTTTCGCCGGGCTGCGGGGCCAGGTTCAGCGACAGCACGCGCCGGGCCTTGGTCTCCGTGAGCGCGTCGAGGAGTTCCGGCACCAGCAGGTGCGGGATGACGGACGAGAACCAGGACCCGGGACCGAGGACCACCCAGTCGGCGTCCAGGACAGCGGCGACGGCCTCCGGCACGGCGGGCGGGTCGGACGGCACGAGGTGCACGGACAGCACCTCGCCGGGGGTGGTGGCGACGGTGGCCTGCCCCCGGACGGTGTCCACGTCCGCCGGGCGGGCCGGGTCGTGGCCCCGTACGAGCGCCTGCAGCTCCAGCGGGACCGCCGACATCGGCAGCACCCGGCCCTGCGCGCCGAGCAGCCTGCCGACGAGGTCGAGGGCCTGGACGGGGTCGCCGAGCTGCTCCCACAGGGCCACGATCAGCAGGTTGCCCACCGCGTGCTCGTGGAGGGCGCCGGCCGACTGGAAGCGGTGCTGGATGACGCGGGCCCAGGTCTGGCCCCAGTCGTCGTCCCCGCAGAGCGCGGCCAGCGCCTTGCGCAGGTCGCCCGGGGGGAGGACGCCGAGCTCCTCGCGCAGCCGACCGCTGGATCCGCCGTCGTCGGCGACGGTGACGACCGCGGTCAGCTCGCCGGTGATCCGGCGCAGGGCGGCCAGCGACGCCGACAGGCCCATGCCGCCGCCGAGCGCGACGACCTTGGGCGCGGCGCCCTTGGCGGCTGCGCCGCGGCGCGGCGCGGTGCGGACCGCGCCGTCCTCGCCCCGCCCCGGGGTGAGGCGGCGCAGGCGGCGCAGCCGCAGGGTGCGTCCGGTCACTCGCGCCCCATGTCCCGGTGGACCACGACGGTCTCGACTCCCTCGGAGGCGAGGCGGGCGGCGAGCTTCTCGGAGACGGCGACGCTGCGGTGCTTGCCGCCGGTGCAGCCGACGGCGATGGTCACGTAGCGCTTGCCCTCGCGGCGGTAGCCGGCGGCGATGAGCTGGAGCAGCTCCGTGTAGCGGTCGAGGAACTCCTTGGCGCCGGGCTGGCTGAAGACGTAGCCCGAGACCTCCGGGTTCAGTCCGGTGAACGGCCGGAGCTCGGGCACCCAGTGCGGGTTCGGGATGAAACGGCAGTCCACGACGAGGTCGGCGTCGACGGGGAGGCCGTACTTGTAGCCGAAGGACATGACGGTGGCCCGCAGCTCGGGCTCCTCCTCGCCCGCGAACTGGGCGTCCATCTTCGCGCGCAGCTCGTGCACGTTCAGGCTGGAGGTGTCGATGACCAGGTCGGCGTCGCCGCGGAGCTCGCGCAGCAGGTCGCGCTCGGCCGCGATGCCGTCGGTGATGCGGCCCTCGCCCTGGAGCGGGTGGGGGCGGCGGACGGACTCGAAGCGGCGCACCAGTGCGTCGTCGGAGGACTCCAGGAAGACGATGCGCCGGGTGACGCCGCGGAGCTCCAGGTCGGCGAGGGACTCGCGCAGGGCGTCGAAGAACTGGCGGCCGCGGACGTCGACGACGACCGCGATCCGTGCGACGTTGCCCTGCGAGCGGGCGCCGAGCTCCACCATGGTGGGGATCAGTGCCGGCGGGAGGTTGTCCACGACGAACCAGCCGAGGTCCTCCAGGCACTTGGCCGCCGTGCTGCGGCCGGCTCCGGACATTCCGGAGATGATCACCAGCTCGGGGATGGCGGCCTCGGCGCTCTCGCCGGGCTCCAGTGTCGTGCCCGTACTCACCTGTGCTCCGTCTCGGTCGTACTCGGTCTCGTGCTGCTCGGTCATCGGTCGGTCCCCCGTTCGGACGAGGTTCCCGCGGGTGCGGGGGTCTCCTCCTCCATGATCTCCCCTGTCGCCGTGTTGACGGCAGGAGCGGCGGGGACCGCCCGGGCGAGGGCCGCGGCCACCGTCTCGGCCGTCTTGCGCCCTATGCCCGGGACCTCGCAGATCTGGTCGATTGTCGCCTGTCTCAGCTTCTTCACCGAACCGAAGTGCTTGACCAGGGCCTGCTTGCGGGTTTCGCCGAGGCCGGGGACCTCGTCGAGCGGGCCGGCCTTGAGCCGCTTGCCGCGCTTGCTGCGCTGGTACTGGATGGCGAACCGGTGCGCCTCGTCGCGGACGCGCTGGAGCAGGTAGAGGCCCTCGCTGGTGCGGGGCAGCACGACGGGGTCGTCCTCGCCGGGCAGCCACACCTCCTCCAGGCGCTTGGCCAGGCCGCACACGGCGACGTCGTCGATGCCGAGCTCCTCCAGAGCCCGCTGCGCGGCGGCCACCTGCGGCCGGCCGCCGTCGACGACGACGAGCTGCGGGGGGTAGGCGAAGCGCTTGGGCCTGCCGTCGTCCTGCGCCCGCCCCGCGCCGTCGATGCCCTCGGCCGTGTCGGCTGCGTCGGCCGCGGCGTCCTCGGGGGACCACTCGCCGGTCTTCAGCTTCTCCCGGAGGTAGCGGCGGAAGCGCCGGGAGACCACCTCGTGCATGGAGCGGACGTCGTCCTGCCCGGCGAAGGTCTTGATCTGGAAGCGCCGGTACTCGCCCTTGCGGGCGAGGCCGTCCTCGAAGACGACCATGGAGGCCACGACGTCGTCGCCCTGGAGGTGGGAGATGTCGAAGCATTCGATGCGCAGCGGCGCGCTGTCGAGGCCGAGGGCCTCGGCGATCTCCTCCAGGGCGCGGGAGCGGGTCGTCAGGTCGGCGGCGCGCTTGGTCTTGTGCAGGGCGAGGGCCTGCTGCGCGTTGCGGTGGACGGTCTCCATGAGGGCCTTCTTGTCCCCGCGCTGCGGGATGCGCAGGCTGACCTGCGAGCCGCGCCGGGCGGCCAGCCACTGGCCGAGGGCGGGCGCGTCCTCGGGCAGCGCCGGGACCAGGACCTCCTTGGGCACGGCCTCGCCGGTCTCCTCCCCGTACAGCTGCTGGAGGGCGTGCTCGACGAGCCCGGCGGTGTCGACGGCCTCGACCTTGTCGGTGACCCAGCCGCGCTGGCCGCGGACCCGGCCGCCGCGGACGTGGAAGATCTGCACGGCCGCTTCGAGCTCGTCCTCGGCGACGGCGACGAGGTCGGCGTCGGTGGCGTCGGCGAGGACGACGGCGTTCTTCTCCATGGCGCGGCGCAGCGCCCCCATGTCGTCGCGCAGCCGGGCGGCCTTCTCGTACTCCATCTCCTCGGCGGCCTCGTGCATCCGGGCTTCGAGGCGGGTGAGGTAGGTGCCGGTGCGGCCGGCCATGAAGTCGCAGAAGTCCTCGGCGAGTTCGCGGTGCTCCTCCGGGGTGACACGGCCGACGCAGGGGGCGGAGCACTTGCCGATGTAGCCGAGGAGGCAGGGCCGGCCGATCTGCGCGGAGCGCTTGAACACCCCGGCGGAGCAGGTGCGGACGGGGAAGGCGCGCAGCATCAGGTCGACGGTCTCGCGGATCGCCCAGGCGTGCGCGTAGGGGCCGAAGTAGCGGACGCCCTTCTTCTTGGGGCCGCGCATGACCTGGACGCGCGGGTACTCCTCGTTCATGGTGACGGCGAGGGAGGGGTAGCTCTTGTCGTCCCGGTACTTGACGTTGAACCGGGGGTCGTACTCCTTGATCCAGGAGTACTCCAGCTGGAGGGCCTCGACCTCGGTGGACACGACGGTCCACTCGACGGAGGCGGCCGTGGTGACCATGGTGGCCGTGCGCGGGTGGAGTCCGGCGACGTCCTGGAAGTAGTTGGCCAGGCGCTGGCGCAGGCTCTTGGCCTTCCCGACGTAGATCACCCGGCGGTTCTCGTCTCGGAAGCGGTAGACCCCCGGCGAGTCGGGGACCTGGCCCGGCTGGGGGCGGTAGCTGGAAGGGTCGGCCATGCCGCCCACCCTACTGTCGCGGACCGACATCCCGGCCCCTGCCGCCGGGGCGGCGGGGGCGGCTGCGCGGCGTGCCGCCGGCGGCCGGCACCGGCCGGCGGCACGCCGCGCCGGGGGTCAGCCCGTACGCCGCCGCAGGCGCCGGCGGCGTACCGCGAGGACCCCGAGGGCGGCGGCCAGGGCCGCGCCGGCGGCCCCGGCGGCGGGCGGGGACCCGTCCGAACGGGCGGCGGCCTCCGCGTAGCCGCCGGCCCGGCCTTCCCGGGCGTACGCGGACCCGGGCAGCTTGTCCCCGTACGCGGCGGCCACGCGCGCCCGGTAGGAGGCCAGGGCGGTGCCCCGCTCCCCCACCGCGCGGACGGCGTCCTCGTCGAGCGGCAGCACACGCCCGCCGCCGGCGACGTACCAGGCGTCGATCTGCGGCTCGCGGAAGACGGTGCCGCCGGGCATCCGCTCCGCTCCGAGCCGGGCGTAGCGGAACTCGTCGTCACCGTCGGCGATGTTGACCACCTCCCAGCCGCCGGCGGTCCGCGCGGTCCACACCGCGGCCTGCCGGCCGTCGGCGGCGACGGCCCGGCCGGCGAGGAACTCCAGGCGGGACACCGGGGCACCGGGCCGGCCGGCGACGAAGTCGGGCGAGAGGTGGCGCACCTCGACGGGCTCCCCCTCGATCCGGGGCGGGCCGGCGGCCGCGGCGGCGCCGGGGCCGCCCTCCCGGGCGAAGAACCGGGCGAGGACCGCCAGGGTGTCGGGCGTGCCGGCGGCGCGGGCGGCGGCGGCCCGGTCCTCCGCTCCGGCGGTGGGCGGCTGCGGGACGGCGGCGGGGGCGGCCGAGGCCTGCTCCGCGAGGCCGAGGAGGGCGGTCGCGGCGAGGACTGCTGCTGCTGCGGTGCGCTTCGTCACGGCGTCACGCCCCGATCCGGTAGAGGGAGTGGGTCCAGGAGAAGCCGCTGTTGTCGACGTACCAGGCGTGGGAGGCCCAGTTGTACCGGTCGCTGGACGGCCAGGGGTCGCCCCAGTAGACCCAGCTGCCGTTCGTGTCGTAGCCGTAGACGACGTGCATGTGGCCGCCGCCCGAGGACCACTGGATGCGGGTCTCGACCGGCCGGTTCGCGTCGATCTCGGCCTGCACGGTGGAGTGGCGCAGCCAGCCGGTGACGTAGGAGCCGGGGTTGATGCCGCTCCAGCGCAGGCCGGTCTGGACGTTGCCGAGGGTGGCCTGGTTGTTGGGGCACTCGGTGCCCTGCTGCCGGTTGAAGGCGGCGTTGCAGAACTGGTTCTGGGTGTGGGTGCGGCCGTACCAGGCGGCGATGGTGTTGCCGCCCGCGGCCCAGCACCAGTTGGACTTCTGCTGGGCCTGCATCGTGATGTCGAGGCGCTTGTACGCCAGGGCGGCGCCGGCGGCGGGGCCCGTGGGGGCGGGACCGGCCGGCGCGGCGGACGCCTCGGCGCAGGGCAGGGCGAGGAGCAGGGCGGTGGTGGCGGCGGCTGTGGCGGACAGCCTCCGCATTCGGGTGCGCATCGCGTTCCTCCCGTGGGGATGTGGGGATGGAGGAGCGCGTCCGGACGCTTGTGGAGGAGCATCGGGGTGTTGTCGTGATCCGGTCAACAGGCTTCAATACGCCTTGACATTGCAGTGTGAACGGCGTGCTCGCCGTGTGAACGGCTGCCGTCCCTTCACCTGGCCACCGCGCGCCACCGCGGGCCCTCCCGCCCCACCGCGTGTGAACGTTCACAGGAGGAGCCGCCATGCCGCCCACCGCGGAGCGCACCGGCGGGCCCGCCCCGGACGGGCCTGCCGGCCCCGGCGCGGACCCCGGGGACCTGGCCCGCCTGCTGGACACCGGGCCGTTCCACCTGGCCCTGCGGGCCGCCCTGGCGGCCCGGGGCCTGCCCCTGCACCGCGTCCGCCACCGGCTCGCCGCACGCGGCATCACCATCGGAGTGACCAGCCTCAGCTACTGGCAGCAGGGCGCCCGCCGCCCGCGCCGCCCGGAGTCGCTGCGGGCCGTGCGCGCCCTGGAGCAGATCCTCGACCTGCCGCGGGGCGCGCTGCTGCGGCTGCTCGCCGGACCCGAGCCCGCGGCGGGCGGGACGGCCCGGCCCCCGGCCCGCTCGTACCGGGCGCTGGTCAGCGTGGGCGCGGCCGTGGAGGAGCTGCTGGCCGGGCTGGAGCTGCCGTCCGACGGGGGCCTGCACACCGTGGTCCACCAAGAGCGGGTGCGCATCGGCGCCGCCGGCGAGCTGGCCGGCCGCGACTCGCAGCACGTCGTACGGGCCCACCGGGACGGCGTGGACCGCTACCTCGCCGTCCACCACGGCGACCCCGGCTGCGACCCGGCGCGCGTGCGGGTGCAGGCCGGCGAGAACTGCCGGACGGGGCGGGTCCGCTGGCACCGCGAGGCCGAGGTGCTCGTCGCGGAGCTGCTGTTCGAGCGGCGGCTGCGCACCGGGGAGACGTACGTCTTCGGCTACGGCTTCGAGGACGGCACCGGAGCCCGCTGCACCGAGTACGTCCGCGGGTTCAGCTACACCGGCGGGCAGTACGTGCTCCAGGTCCGCTTCGACGAGGCGGCGCTGCCCGTGCGCTGCCGGCGCTTCACCCGGTCCGGGCCGGGGGCCCCGCGCGGCGGCCTGGCCGACCTCACACCCGGCGGCCGGTACGGCGCCGTGCACATCGTGGAGCCCGCGGTGCGGCGCGGCCTCATCGGCATCGCCTGGGACTGGGCCTGACCCGCCGGGGAGCCCGCGCGGGCGCCCGCACTCAGCCCGCGATCAGCCTGCCGCCCTCGGCCCGGACCGGCACCTCCGGCAGCGGGTCGGTGGCGGGGCCGCGCAGCGCCCTGCCGGTGGCCGTGTCGAAGCGGCTGCCGTGGCAGGGGCAGTTGCCCTCCCCCTGGACGATCTTGTCGAGGACGCAGCCGGCGTGCGTGCACTGCGCGCTGAACGCCTTGTACTGCCCCTCCGCCGGGCAGCTGACGATCAGCTTCCGCTCGCGGTACAGCTTCGCGCCGCCCACGGGCACGTCGGCCGCGTCGCCGAGCTCGACGGGCGCGGTGGGGACGGCCGGGCTGCCGTGGCCGCTGTTGGTCTCGGTGGAGCAGGCGCCGGCGGCCGCTCCGGCGCCGGCGGCCCCGACGATCGCGGCCGCACCCCTGAGGACGGTACGGCGGGCGGCGGACTGCGGCGCGGACATGCGGATCTCCCGGGTGGCACGGACGGTGGGGTGCCGCGGCGGCGGAGGGCCGGCCGGGCCCACCCGACGATACCCCCGGCCGATGGGATACCTTCCCCCGCGTGATCGTCGTCGGTGGAGAAGCCCTGATCGACCTGGTGCCCGCGGCGCAGCCGCCGGGTGCGCTGCTGCCGCGGCCGGGCGGGGGCCCGTACAACACCGCGGTGGCGCTGGGCCGCCTCGGCGCGCAGGTGGCGTTCTGCTCGCGGATCTCGACCGACGGGTTCGGCGAGAGCCTCCTCTCCGGGCTGCGGGCCGCGGGGGTCGACGTCTCGCTGGTGCAGCGGGGGCCGGAGCCGACCACCCTGGCCGTGCCCTCGCTCGGCGCGGACGGCTCCGCCGCGTACGGCTTCTACGCGGAGGGCACCGCCGACCGGCTGTTCCGCCTGCCCGGCGCGCTGCCGGCGAGGGCCCGGGCGCTGGCCGTCGGCACCTGCTCGCTGGTGCTTGAGCCGGGCGCGAGCGCGTACGAGGCGCTGCTGCGCCGGGAGGCGGCCCGCGGGCTGCTGACGCTGCTGGACCCCAACGTGCGGCCGGCGCTGATCGCGGACCCGGCCGCATACCGGGCCCGGTTCCTCAGCTGGCTGCCGTCGGTGTCCGTGCTGAAGCTGTCCGAGGACGACGCCGCCTGGCTGGGCGGGCGCGTGGAGGACTGGCTGGCGGCGGGGGCGTCGGCGGTGGTGCTGACCCGCGGGGCGAAGGGGCTGACCGTCCGCACGCGGGAGGGCGCCGAGCACTCGGTGCCGTCCCCGGCCGTGGCCGTCGCGGACACGATCGGGGCGGGCGACACCGTCAGCGCGGCGCTGCTGCACCGCCTCGCCGGCGGCGGCCCGCCGGACTGGCCGGACGTGCTGGCCCACGCCGCCCGCGCGGCGGCGCTCACCTGCACCAGGCCCGGCGCCGAGCCGCCGTACGCCGCCGAACTCGGCGACGGTTGACGGCCCTCGCCCGGCCTCACAGCACGCCGGGCGCCTCCTGCGCCATCCGCTCCTCCATGTGCCCGAAGAACTCCTCCGGCGGCGTCATCCCAGCCGTCACCCGGACGAACTCGTCCCGTGCCTGCGGGCTTCCCGCCACCGCCATCAGCAGCTGCTGCATCTCGGGCGGCGGCGGTTCCATCTGCGCGAAAGAGGCGGTGAACTCGTACATGGAGGCGACCTGCGCGTCCCGCGCCTCCTGGGCGGCCCGCATCGCCTCCTCGAAGGGCCTGCGCCCGGCGAGGACGTCGTCGAGGGCGCCGGCGCAGCGCTCCGCGTCCCGGAAGGAGTCCTGGATGCCCTGGGCGGTGATGGGGTCCCTCAGGTATCCGGCGTCCCCGACCAGGGCCCAGCCCGGGCCGTACGGCTTGCGGAAGTAGTTCGGGACGGCCGTGCCGACGAACCGCTCGGCGCGGGCGGCCCCCGCGACCCGCTTGGCGAACGCCGGCGCACGGGCCAGCGTCGCGTGGTAGTTGCCCTCGACGTCGTCGCGGTTGGCCTCGAAGTCGCGCATGGACCAGCCGCAGATGACCATCGTGAGGCCGTCGTTGGTGGGCCAGGCGGCGAACGCCCGGTCCCCGCGGTCGTAGGCCTCGAACACCCCGTTCATCGGGAGGTCCGACCAGTAGGTGTAGTAATAGACGTTGATCTTCGGTTTCTCCGCATAGGCCTCGGCGCCGGTGGCCCGGGCCACCGACGAGTGGAGGCCGTCCGCGCCGACGGTGAACCGGGCGCGGTGCCGCGCGGGGCCGTCCCGGCCGTGTCCCGCGACGCCCGTCACGGTGTCCCCGTCGAAGAGCAGCTCGTCGACGGTGAACCCTTCGGCGACCTCGGCGCCGGCCTCGGCCGCCGCGTCGACGAGGATCTTGTCGAGGACGGTGCGGCGGGGGGCGTACGAGGCGTCGAAGCCCTCGCCGGCCGGGGATCCGGCGATGCTGACCGGCCCGAGGTCGAACAGGTAGGTGTCGATCGGCGGGCATCCGGTGGCGACCACCCGGTCCAGCAGGCCCCAGCGCCGCAGCGCGGCCAGTCCGGGCGGGTGGATCAGGTGGGTGGAGAGGGTGTCGCTCGGGAAGGTGGCCCGGTCGACGAGGAGGACCCGGTGTCCGCGTCGGGCGAGGAGCATGGCGGTCGGCGCGCCGGCGCAGCGCGCGCCGACGACGACCACGTCGTGGGGTGGGGTGCCGGCGGAGCCGGCGTTGCCGGTCATGGCTCACCTGCCGATCCTGCGGCGGCCCACCGGGCGGGCGGCGCGAAAGGCAGCACGAGGAGGTGCGGAAGAGGGCCGTCCGCCCGCGGCCGCCGCGCACTGCGGGGGACTCCTTCAACGCTAGACCAGCCGCCGCGCTCCCGGGAGCGGGACTCCAGGGCCCCGTACGCCGAGGGGCCCGGCCGTGCGGACAGCCGGGCCCTCGGCGGGGCGGCGCGGGCGGATGCCGCGCGCCGCGCTACGCCTTGCGGGCCTTGGCGGCGGTCTTCTTCGCCGCGGCCTTCTTGGCGGGGGCCGCCGCCTTCTTGGCCGCGGTCCTCTTCGCGGCCGTCTTCCGAGCCGGGGCGGCGGACGGCGCCGCATCCGAGATCCGGTCCGCGCCCAGGATGTCCCGCAGGAACTTGCCGGTGTGGCTGGCGCCGACGGACGCCACCTGCTCGGGCGTGCCCTCGGCGACGACCATGCCGCCGCCGTAGCCGCCCTCCGGGCCCATGTCGATGACCCAGTCGGCGGTCTTGATCACGTCGAGGTTGTGCTCGATGACGATCACCGAGTTGCCCTTGTCGACCAGCCCCGACAGCACCTTGATCAGCTTCGAGATGTCCTCGAAGTGCAGACCGGTCGTCGGCTCGTCCAGGACGTACACCGTCCGGCCCGTCGACCGCTTCTGCAGCTCGGAGGCCAGCTTCACGCGCTGTGCCTCGCCGCCCGACAGGGTGGGCGCCGACTGCCCGAGGCGGACGTAGCCGAGCCCGACCTCCGTCAGCGTCTTCAGGTGCCGGGAGATCGTGGGGACGGCCTCGAAGAAGTCGAGGGCCTCCTCGATCGGCATGTTGAGGACGTCGGCGATGGACTTGCCCTTGTAGTGGACCTCCAGCGTCTCGCGGTTGTACCGGTCGCCGTGGCAGACCTCGCAGGGGACGTACACGTCCGGCAGGAAGTTCATCTCGATCTTGATGGTGCCGTCGCCGGAGCAGTTCTCGCAGCGGCCGCCCTTGACGTTGAAGGAGAAGCGGCCCGGCAGGTAGCCGCGCACCTTCGCCTCCATCGTCTCCGCGAACAGCTTGCGGATGTTGTCGAAGACACCCGTGTACGTGGCCGGGTTCGACCGCGGCGTGCGGCCGATGGGCGACTGGTCGACGTGCACCACCTTGTCGACGAGGTCGTCCCCGTCGACGCGGGTGTGCCGGCCCGGCACCGACCTGGCGCCGTTCAGCTCGCGCGCCAGGTGCGTGTACAGGATGTCGTTGACCAGGGTCGACTTGCCCGAGCCGGACACGCCGGTGACCGCCGTGAGCACCCCGAGCGGGAAGGAGACGTCGATGTCGCGGAGGTTGTTCTCCTTCGCGCCGTGCACGGTGAGCCTGCGGTCGCCGTTCACGGGGCGGCGGATCTCCGGGACCGGGATCGACTTCTTCCCCGACAGGTACTGGCCGGTCATCGAGGTGCCGTTCTCCAGCAGCTCGGCCAGCGAGCCGCTGTGCACGACCTTGCCGCCGTGCTCGCCGGCGCCGGGGCCGATGTCCACGACCCAGTCGGCCACCTTGATGGTGTCCTCGTCGTGCTCGACGACGATCAGGGTGTTGCCCATGTCGCGGAGCCGGACCAGCGTCTCGATGAGCCGGTGGTTGTCGCGCTGGTGCAGGCCGATGGAGGGCTCGTCCAGCACGTACAGCACGCCGACCAGGCCCGAGCCGATCTGCGTGGCCAGGCGGATGCGCTGGGCCTCGCCGCCGGAGAGGGTGCCCGCGGCGCGGTTCAGCGAGAGGTAGTCCAGGCCGACGTCGACGAGGAAGCGGAGCCGCTCGTTGACCTCCTTCAGGACCCGCTCGGCGATCTTCTTGTCGCGGGCGTCGAGCCGGAGGCGGCCCAGGAAGTCGGCGCACTCGCTGATCGACATCGCGGCGACCTCGGCGATGGACTTCTCCATCACCGTCACCGCGAGGACGATCGGCTTCAGGCGGGTCCCGCGGCAGGTCGGGCAGGGCACCTCGCGCATGTAGCCCTCGAAGCGCTCGCGGCTCGCGTCGCTCTCGGACTCCGCGTGCCGGCGCCGCACGAAGGGCACGGCGCCCTCGAAGGCCGTCGTGTACGCCCGCTCCCGCCCGTACCGGTTGCGGTAGCGGACCTCGATCTGCGTCTTGTGCCCGTACAGCAGGGCCTTCTTCGCGCGCTGCGGCAGCCCGGCCCACGGGATGTCGGTGCGGAAGCCCAGCTCGCCGGCGAGGGCCCCGACCAGCCGCTGGAAGTAGTCCTTGGTGTGGCCGAGCGACCACGGGGAGACGGCGCCCTCGTCGAGCGACTTCTCCTCGTCGGGGACGATCAGCTCCGGGTCGACCTCCATGCGGGTGCCGATGCCGGTGCACTCGGGGCAGGCGCCGAACGGCGAGTTGAAGGAGAAGGAGCGCGGCTCCAGCTCCTCGAAGGACAGGTCGTCGTACGGGCAGTACAGGTGCTCCGAGAACATCCGCTCGCGCTCGGGGTCGTCCTCCGGGAGGTCGACGAAGTCGAGGATCACCATGCCGCCGGACAGCCCGAGGGCGGTCTCGACGGAGTCGGTGAGGCGGCGCTTGGCGCTCTCCTTCACCGTGAGGCGGTCGACGACCACCTCGATGGTGTGCTTCTCCTGCTTCTTCAGCACCGGCGGCTCGGAGAGCTGGACGGTCGTTCCGTCGACCCGGGCGCGGCTGTAGCCCTTGGTCTGGAGGTCGGAGAAGAGGTCGACGAACTCGCCCTTGCGCTCGCGCACCAGCGGCGAGAGCACCTGGAAGCGGCTGCCCTCGGGGAGGGCGAGCACCTTGTCGACGATGGCCTGCGGCGACTGCCGGGAGATCGGCCGGCGGCACTCGGGGCAGTGCGGCTTGCCGATGCGCGCGAAGAGCAGGCGCAGGTAGTCGTAGACCTCGGTGATCGTCCCCACGGTGGAGCGCGGGTTGCGGGAGGTCGACTTCTGGTCGATCGAGACGGCCGGGGAGAGGCCCTCGATGAAGTCCACGTCGGGCTTGTCCATCTGCCCGAGGAACTGGCGCGCGTACGACGAGAGGGACTCGACGTAGCGGCGCTGCCCCTCGGCGAAGATCGTGTCGAAGGCCAGGGAGGACTTGCCGGACCCGGACAGACCGGTGAAGACGATGAGCGAGTCGCGGGGCAGGTCGAGCGAGACGTTCTTGAGGTTGTGCTCGCGAGCGCCACGGACGATGAGTCGGTCGGTCACGCCGGTCCGCACCTTTCTTGAGAGAGCGGGGGCACGGGCCCCCGTCCCAGGGTATGGGGGGCGCCTCGGCAATGGAGTCGGGCTGGACTTCCGAGCGTATAGCACGCGCATTCGATTTACGGCACTCCGCCGTCTGCTTCACCCGTTCGTGTGGCCCCGGGCACGGTGCCACTAGGCTCGCCCCCATGACCGATCATGTGCACGACCTGCAATCTGTACGTGAAGCCACGGACCGGCTGCTGACCGCGGTCGCGAAACTGGACAACGCCGCCCTGGCCGGGGAGTCACACCTTCCCGGCTGGAGCCGGGGCCATGTGCTGGCCCACCTCGCCCGCAACGCCGACGCCCTCGTCAACGTCCTCGCCGGCCGCCCCATGTACCAGAGCGCCGAGGCCCGCGACGCGGACATCGCCGCCGGCTCCGGCCGCCCCCTGGACGAGCAGCTCGCCGACCTGCGCGACAGCCACGCCGGCTTCCTCGCCGAGACCGCCGCCGACCAGGACTGGTCCCGTACCGTCGAGCTGCGGGGCGGCGTCACCGACCTCGCCTCGAACGTGCCGTTCCGCCGCCTGGTCGAGGTCGAGCTGCACCACGTCGACCTGAACGTCGGCTACGAGCTGGAGGACCTCCCCGCCGACTTCACCGCCCGGGAGATCGACTTCCTCGCCGACCGCTGGAGCGGCCGCCCCGAGGTACCGCCCACGGCCCTGGCCTCCGAGGACGGGCGCACCTGGCGGACCGGCTCCGCGGGCGACCCCGCCGTCACCGTCTCCGGCCCGGCCGCGGCCCTCCTGGCCTGGCTCGCGGGCCGCGGCGACAAGGGCGCCTCCCTCACCGTGTCCGGAGGGACCCTCCCGGCCCTCCCCCCGCTCTAGGATCGGAACCATGACGTACAGCGGAGCGGTCAAGGTCGGCGGTCCCGCCGACGTGCACGAACTCGCGGACCTGATGATCTCGAAGGTCGCCGTGGGCGACATGAACAACAACGCCTACCTGCTGCGCTGCCGGTCCACCGGCGAGCAGCTGCTGATCGACGCGGCCGCCGAGCCGGAGACGCTGCTCAACCTGATCGGCGACGACGGCATCGCGTCCGTGGTCACCACGCACCGGCACGGCGACCACTGGGGCGCCCTGCAGGCCGTGGTCGACGCCACCGGCGCCCGCACCTACGCGGGCGCCCTGGACGCGGAGGGCATCCCGGTGCCCACCGACGTGAGCGTCGCCGACGGCGACACGATCACGGTGGGGCGGGTCTCCCTGACCGCCCGCCACCTGGTCGGCCACACCCCCGGGTCGATCGCCCTCGTCTACGACGACCCGCACGGCCACCCGCACGTCTTCACCGGGGACTGCCTCTTCCCGGGCGGCGTCGGCAACACCCACGGCGACGCGTCCGCCTTCGCCAGCCTGATCGGCGACGTCGAGGACAAGCTCTTCGCGCAGCTGCCGGACGAGACCTGGGTCTACCCGGGCCACGGCAACGACACCACGATCGGCGCCGAGCGGCCGCACCTCGCCGAGTGGCGCGAGCGCGGCTGGTAGACCCGCCGCAGCCGCCGGGTCCCGGCCACGGCCGGGGCCCGGTGCACTCGTTCAGGTCGAAGATGAGCGGAGGCACGGCCGGGCCGGACGGTGCGGGGTAACTGCTGCACCATGCAACAGGACCCTTCCCCGTCCGCGTCCGGCCGCCCCCGGACCCCCTCGATGCCGCGGCTGGCCTCCGCGGCCCTCGCCGGCACCGCCATCGAGTTCTACGACTTCTTCGTCTACGGCACCGCGGCGGCCCTCGTCCTCGGGCCGCTCTACTTCCCGTCCTTCTCCCCGCTCGCGGGGACCCTCGCCGCGTTCGGCACGTTCGCCGTGGGCTTCCTCGCCCGCCCCCTCGGCTCGGCGCTGTTCGGGCACGTCGGCGACCGGTACGGCCGCCGACCGGTGCTGCTCGCCTCGCTGCTGCTGACGGGCGTGGCCACCGTCGCCGTCGGCTTCGTGCCCACGTACGCCTCGATCGGCCTGGCCGCCCCCGTCCTGCTGCTCGTGCTGCGGTTCCTGCAGGGCCTCGGCCTGGGCGGCGAGTGGGGCGGCGCGGTGCTGGTGACCGTCGAGCACGCGCCCCCCGAGCGGCGCGGCCTGTGGGCGAGCTTCCCGCAGATCGGGCCGTCGGTGGGCTTCCTGCTCGCCAACGGCCTGATGCTGGCGCTGTCCGCCCTGCTGACCGAGGCCCAGTTCGCCTCCTGGGGCTGGCGGGTGCCGTTCTGGGCCGCCGGCCTGCTCGTCCTGGCCGGGCTGTGGCTGCGGCGCTCCATCACGGAGACCCCGCAGTTCCGCGAACTCGCCGAGACGGGCTCCCGCGCCGAGGCCCCGCTCGCCGAGGTGCTCCGCGGGCACTGGCGGCTGCTCCTGCTGACCGGCGGGGCGCTCGCCTCGGCGTACTCCGTGTTCTACGGGGTGAGCACCTGGTCCCTGGCGTACGGCACCGAGCACCTCGGTGTGGACCGGACGGCGATGCTGGCGTGCATCCTCGTCGCGGTCGCCGTCATGACGGTGTGGACGCCTGTCGCGGCGGTCCTCGGCGACCGCTGGGGCCGCCGTCCGATGTGCCTGGCGGGCTGCGCGGCCTGCGCGCTGTGGATGGTCCCGTACGCGGCCCTGCTGGGCACCGCGAGCCCGCCGGCGATGGCCGCCGGGGCGGTCCTGGCGCTGCTGTCGATCGGGACGGTGCTGTCGGTGATCGGCGCGTACCTGCCCGAGCTGTACGCCCCCCGGATCCGCTGCACCGGGGCGGCCGTGGGCTACAACCTGGGCGGGGTGCTGGGGGGTGCGCTGACGCCGATCGTGGCGACGGCGCTGGCGGACGGCTCGGGTCCGCCGTGGGGCGTGGCGGCCTACCTGGCCGGGATCGCCGTGGTGAGCCTGGCCTGCTTCGCACTGCTCCCGGAGACCCGCCCGACCGCGGGGCCGGGCAGGGGTGCGGGCACGGCAGCGGGGGCGGCCGAAGCGGCCGCCCCCGTGTAGGGCCCGGACGGGTCCGGCCTTCCGGCCGGCGCCGGTCAGGCCTCGACGCTCTCCTTGCGGGCGGCCGCCTCGGCGGCCTCCTGCTTGCGGGCGGCGATGAGGCTCGTGATGGTGGTGATCACCAGGACGCCGCAGATGACGCCCAGGGAGACCGGGATGGAGATCTCCGGGACGTGCACGCCGGACTCGTGCAGGGCGTGCAGGACGAGCTTGACGCCGATGAAGCCGAGGATGACGGACAGGCCGTAGCTGAGGTGGACCAGCTTCTTCAGCAGGCCGCCGATGAGGAAGTACAGCTGGCGCAGGCCCATCAGGGCGAAGGCGTTGGCGGTGAAGACGATGTACGGGTCCTGGGTGAGCCCGAAGATCGCGGGGATCGAGTCCAGGGCGAACAGGATGTCGGTGGTGCCGATGGCGAGCATGACGATCATCAGCGGGGTGAGGACGCGCTTGCCGTTGCTGATGACGGAGAGCTTGGTGCCGTGGTAGCGGTCGGCGACGCCGAACTTCTTCTCGATCGACTTCAGCAGGCGGTTCTCCTCGAACTCCTCTTCCTCCTCGCCGGCCCGCGCCTCCTGGATGAGCTTCCAGGCGGTGAAGATCAGGAAGGCGCCGAAGAGGTAGAAGACCCAGGAGAAGGAGGTGATGATCGCGGCGCCGGCGGCGATGAACACCGCGCGCAGGACCAGCGCGATCAGCACGCCCACGAGCAGCACGCGCTGCTGGAGGTGGGACGGCACCGAGAACTTCGCCATGATCAGGACGAAGACGAAGAGGTTGTCGACGCTCAGCGACTTCTCGGTGATGAAGCCGGCGAAGAACTCCTGGGAGGCCTGGGCGCTGCCGAAGAACAGCAGGCCGAGGCCGAAGAGCACGGCGAGGGCGATCCAGACGACCGTCCAGATGCCCGCTTCCTTGACGGACACGTCGTGCGGTTTGCGGCCGATGAGGAAATCGGCGCCGATGAGGAGGGACAGACCGGCGATGGTCAGTACCCAGAGGGTCGTCGAGACGTCCACTTTGCTTTGCCTCCGGCAGATGGCTCAGGACACAGGTCAGCGACACAGGGTCGGCGTCATCGCTGCCGGAGGTCTCTTCCACCCGCGGGCCCTCGGGCCGCGGGCCGGCGCCCCGGGACCGTGTGGTCCGTACTGACGGGTACGCCGTAGCAGGAAAGCAGGAATACTCCCCTCCGCGACAGAGAGGATACCGGGCGGAGACCGGAAAGGTAAAGAGAAGGCCAAGTGATGGTCACGGGCGGGCATGGCGGCGGGCTCGCGCCGCCCGCTCCACGGCCTGGTCCAGGACGAGGCTCCCGGCCGGCGGCAGGTCCGGCTCGAACGTCCAGGCGTGCCCCACCCACGGGTCCGCGAGGTGGTCGTCGGGGACGGGCGTGAGCCGCATCAGCTTGCGCCACAGCGGGTCCAGGAGCGGGCCGTAGGCCGAGGCCTCGTCCCGGTCGGCCACCATCAGCAGGTGCACGCCGACGGCCGGCCCCTCGTCGGCCAGGTAGCGGAGCCGGGTCACGGCGCGGTCGTCGAAGCCGTGCGGGAAGTCGTGGACGATCAGCAGCTGCTCGGCCGTGTCCACGTCGGGCGGGAGCTCCTCGGGGGCTCCCGCCCGCACCGCCATCTGGACGAGGTCCACCCGGCGGGTGAGCCGTTCCAGGGTCTCGGCGACCCCCGCGGCCCCGGCGGCCGGCGGCCCCGCCAGCACCCCGGCGTGGACGAGCGGCGCGAGGGACGCGGCGCCGGCCCCGGCCGCGTCGATGACGTGCACGGAGTACCGCCCGGCCGGGTGCACGGCGAGCAGCCGCGCCGCGTGCGCGACGGCCATGTCCATGGCGGCCCGGCGCAGCCGGTCGGTGTCGGTGGCCATCGCGGCCTCGGAGCCGGTGCGGCCGTTGTCGATCCACAGGCCGCGCTCCAGGGGCAGCCGGACGAGCATGGGGATCCGCAGGTCGGGGCGTTCCGGCAGGTGGAGGTCGCCCAGGCGCAGCGCCATCGGGGCCTCGTCGGGACCGGCCGCGGGGGTGTCCTGCCAGACGGGCGAGGCCCAGCGGGCGTACGCGGCGGGCAGGGCGGGTTCGACGACGGCGGCCTCGGCGGCCAGCTGGTCGAGGTCGCGGTCGAGGACGGAGCGGGCCTGGGCGGCGAGCTCGTCGCGCCGGGCGCGGGCGGCGTCCCGGGTGGGGTGGCCGGCGCCGGACAGGCGGTGGCGCGGGTCGGACAGGGCCGCGTCGAGTTCGCGGTCGAGGCGGGAGTCGGCGAACTCGCAGGCGCTGCGGTAGGCGGCGACGGCACGGGCCAGGTCCTCGAACATGCCCCAGACCTGGTTGTAGAGCCGCTCGTCCATGGTCCAGCCGGTCGCGTCGCCGGCGACGCGACCGGCTGGGCGATGGACGGGCGGCTCTACAACCAGGTC
>NZ_RPSE01000039.1:0-29800 GCF_003949955.1 Streptomyces sp. WAC05292 | reverse complement strand
GTACCTGTCGTCCCAGAGCTCTCTGACCGCTTCTCTGGCCGGGAGCGGCCGGCGCCGTGCCGTGCTGCTGCGCTCCGCGCCCCAGTGGGACAGCCCGGTTCCGCTTGATCAGGGCCAGGACCTCGCGCTGGGTGCGTACGAGTGCCTCTTCCAGCCTGTCCGTGCGCTGCTGTTCACTGCGGGCCACATTGCGCAGGGACTCAAGGAGGGCTTCCCCTTCCGGGCCCTCGGCCGACGCCAGTTCCAGCGTGCTCCAGGACGCGGCGGCCAGCGCTTCGGCGACCTTTCGTGCCTGGGCGATGGACGTGCCGTACTGCTCGGCGCTCGCCTGGCCGAGGTCGAAGCGGGCCAGTGCCTCCACTGTCTTCTTCGCCCCCGCGGCTCCCTGGCCTGCCGTCCCGGTCAGGGCCTTCAGCAGTTCCACGGCCTGCCGGGCCAGGGCGAGGCGGCCGGTCTCACCGGTCTGGTCGAGGTGCAGGAACCCGGCGTGGTCCTCCAGCCGCTGGACGAGCTCGGCGGCGGGCTCCTGGAAGGCGCGGGCCTGCTCGGTGATCTGGCGGGCGAACTGGTTGACGATGCGGCCGCGCAGGAGCGTGGGCGCCGTCTGGCCGAAGACCGCGGCGAAGCGCTGCCGGGCCGTCTCCCAGTCCTCGGCGGAGGGCAGGGGCTGGCTGCGCAGGGCGTCGCGGTCCTTGATCTGGGTCAGTTCCGGGGCGGGGTCGAGCGGCATGCCCTCCCGCACCCAGACCCGGTCGTCCATCTCGGCGAAGGAGGCCACGACGAGCCGGACGAGGAAGTCGGGCAGTCCGCGGGGGGTGGGCTTGTCGCTCCAGTCGGTGAGCGTGATCAGAGTGAGGTCGCTGGTGACGCCCTTCTCACGGGCGAGCTGGCGGAAGTGGTCGGCCCAGAAGGTGGACAGCTCGAAGTACGCCTCCTTCTGCTGTCCGAGGCGCAGCGGACCGGCGATCCGCCGCATCAGCGCCCGGTCGCCCGCCGGGACCTCGGCCCGGTGGTCGCGGGCTTCGGCCGCGGCCCGGACGTGGGTGAAGACCTTCCTGGCGTCGGCGGCCTTGACGACCGTCCCGGTGTTCTCGGGGTCGAGGTCGGGGTGGTCGGGGAACTGGGTGGCGAGCAGCTTGCCGGCGATGTGCCGGATGCCGTCGTGCAGCGACTGCCCGAAGGAGAGGGTGAGCCCGTCGACCTCGCGCAGCGACTCCAGGTGGTCGCTGAAGCCCAGCTCCACATCCGCCGGCTTCTTCTCGGCGAGTCCGTACGCCTGCTTGAAGGCCGCCTTGATGCTCTTGAGCAGGGATTCGCGCTGGGTCTCCAGGAGGCCCTTGGCGCGGGCCCGGTTGTCGGCGTTCAGGTGGCCGGCGTACTGGCTGTCGAAGCGCTGGTCGTCGGCGAGCGCCTTGTCGATGACGACGAGGCGGCAGAAGTCGGCGTACCGCTGGCTGGAGAGGTGGGTGGGCAGCCAGGCGACCGTGCGGGACCGCTCGTCCTGCTGCTTCTCCCGCAGGCGGCGGATGCGGTTGGCGTCCTCGACGGGGCCGTACTCGCCGTCGTCGAAGGGGAGGTCGATGGCAATGCGCCAGCGGCCCTCCTCGCGGGGCATGAGGTCGTGGTCGGGCAGCTCGTCCTCGTCCGCCATGTTCCCGAAGATCACCTCGACGGCGCGGCTGGTGCCGCGCCAGACGAGGTTCAGCTCGTCGACCAGCTGGCCCTGGCTGAGGTCGAGCTCCTCGGCGAGCAGCCGCTTGGCGAGGGCGAGGCGGTTGCCCGGGTTGTTGTTGACGTTGGCGTTGGCGATGACCGAGTCGACGTCGACTCCGGAGAGCTCCAGGCGGACGCCCGGGTTGGCGTCGGTGCCGATCTCCTTGATCTCCGGGAAGCGGCCCGCCCAGTCGGCGACCTTGTTCTTGAGGATGCCGTACTCGCGGCCGGGGATCGGGGCGACGACCGAGCCGTAGTTCAGCGCGGACAGGCGGCGGATCGTCAGGTCGGCGAGAGCCGGCACGCTCGGGGCGAGCGCGGAGAGGAGGAGGGTGCCGATGATCCGGTTGTCGCCGACGAAGGTCTTCACCCGGCCGCGCAGCTCCGGGTCGGTGAGGGTCTCGGGGCGGTGGGTGTACTGCTCGACGTCCTCCTCCGACACGTTGTACGTGGCGAGGAGGAACGGGCGCAGCTTGGTGCGGTACAGCTTGTCGGCGGCCTCGAAGACGACCTTGAGGCTGTCGGTGAACGGCTTGTCGCCGCCCGCGGTGATCAGCGGGTACAGGTCGCCGACCGGGATCAGGTCGCCCAGGCGCAGCTCGTGGCGGTGGTCGGCGAGGAGCTGGCCCATCAGCTTCATGCCGGTGCGGTTGCGCTGCAACGCGGAGGAGACGTGGACGAGCGTGTCCATGAAGGCGGGGGAGAACGGGTAGGTGAGCCGGAAGCTCTCCTCGTCGGCCCCGACGCCGTCGGCGCCGCGGTCGGAGCCGAGGAGGGTGTCCCACACCTCCTGGCGGACCTTGCGGGTCTTCTCGAACTCGGCGGTGATGAGGGCGGCCGCCTCGGCGTCCTTGGGCCGGAGCAGGCGGGCGTGCGCGACCTGGGGGAGGTTGCGGTCCTCCAGGGTGATCTTGTCGAACCGGCCGGATGCCTGGTTGAGGGTGTCCTGGATGGAGGACTCGGCGGCCCCGGACAGCTCCTCGCCGACCAGCTCGCGCAGGTCGCGCTGGCGGGCGATGAACGACACGATCGGGATGGCGCGGCGGGCGTCGGCGCCTTCGACGAAGTTCGTGATCTTGCCGGCCTCGCGGCCCACGAACTTCTGGTCGTGGATGAGGGTGGCCAGCCACAGGATCAGCTCGTCGAGGAAGAGGATCAGGCCGTCGTAGCCGAGGGACTTCGCGTGTTCGGCGATCACGGACAGGCCGGCGTCGAGCGAGATGAAGCCGTGCTCGTTCTCGTGGGCGTTCTGCGTGAAGCCGGGCAGCAGGTTGGTGCTCGCATCTTGGACCAGCCGGGCGCGCAGCTCCACGGGGGTGGAGGGGGTGACGAGGTTGAGCGCGTACCCGGCTTCGTGGATCTCCTGGGCGGCGAGCGCGGTGTCGAGGAGGGCGGGCGTCCAGGCGAAGGACTCGCCCCACTCGTCGTCCTCGTCCGCCTCCCCGCCGACCGTGCCGAGGCCCTTGATGACGGCCTCGTCGCCCATCCGCTCGCGCATGGCACGGATGTCGGCGAAGAGGGAGTCGGTGCGGTAGACGCGGGGGGTCGGCGCCTCGGGGTGGAGCTTCTTGACGTGGTCCACGTAGGTGCCGAGGACCCGCTGCTCCAGGGCCTTCGCGCCGAGCATGTGGTACGGGACGAGAAGGAACTTCTTGCCCTCCGTGGTGAGCCACTCGTGCTTGGCGAGTACGGGGTCGAAGTCGGAGCGGCGGCGGGCGGCCGGGCTGCCGCTGAGGAGGGCGTGCAGCACGGCCATGAAGTGCGACTTACCGGAACCGAAGGAACCGTGGAGGTACGCGGCCTTGGAAGTGTGCCCGTCGAGGGATGCCTTGATGAGGCCGAGGGCCTCGTCGAAGTTCTCCAGCAGCCGTTCCGTGACGACGTAGTCCTTGAGCGCGAGCTCGGCACCCTCGGGGGTGGTGGCCTCGGAGAGGCGCAGGACGAAGTCGGAGGTGGAGATCGACTCCTTGATGTCGATCACATCGCGGAGGAGGGGCGGCTGCTGGGCCATTGCGCGTCTCGCTCACCTTCTGACGGCGTGCGCCGTCGCAGTCCGTGCCGGTACCGGGACAAGTTCCTCCGACATTGTCCGGCATCCTCGCTGGTTACGGGCCTGATGGGCGGAAATCTCCCGAGGATCGGGACGGCAGCGGCCACCGACGGCAGCGGGGTACGGAAGCGGCCGGCCGCCTCAGCTGGTCGGACGGGGCCTACGGCTCCGGGCGTTGACCTCCGCGAGGCGGGCCCGGAGCACTTCCGCGGTGCTGACCGGCTCGGTGTCTTCCGATTCCGCTTCCCATGCCCGGCCGCCGGTGAGGGGGCGGATCCGGAGGTGGGGGCCGATGCGGTCGGTGACGATGCCGAGGCGGTTGCGGCGGGTGTCCCGGACGATCGCGCCGATGGCCGGGGCGGGGCCGGGACCGGGCAGGTCGTCGGCCGTCATCGGGAGGCGCCCCGAGTGATCACTTCCGCGAGGGCGTGTGCCACGGGTGCGGAGCACTGCCCGAGGTGGACGAAGGCGTAGCGGGCGCCCTCGGCCCAGGGGGTACGGATGTCCATGGCGGGCAACTGGATGCCGGCCCGGGTGAGGGCGGCGGCGAGGGCGTCACGGGCGTCCATGGCTTCCTTGATCTTGCGCTGGGCGGGGGTGGCGGGTCGGGGAGCGGGCATGACGGACTCCTTCGGCTGGCGGTGACCTGTTTCCCGGACCGGGGCGTGTGAGGTGGATTACGGTGCGTAGCCCGGGCACTACGAGCATGGATCTCGCAGGAGGCTGGCGACACCGTGGAGGGGGTCTGGTTCCCCAGCCCGCGGCGGTAGTTCCACACCTTCCACGGAGACCAAGGAGGGGAGCCGTGATGCCGCCACGCAGGGTGGTCACGGGCCGCAGCCAGGAGCCGCGGCAACGGTTCGCGGAGGAGCTGCGGCAGCTGAGGGCGGGGAGCGGGGCGAGCCTGCGGCAGCTGGGGGAGCGGCTGGGGTGGGACTGGTCGCTCTTCGGGAAGATGGAGAAGGGCGAAACCCTGGGCGGGCCCGAGGTCGCCCAGGCGCTGGACCAGCACTACGGGACCTCGGGGATGCTGCTCGTGCTCTGGGAGCTTGCGCGCGGGGACAAGACCCAGTTCAAGGAGCGGTACCGGCGGTACATGACGCTGGAGTCCGAGGCGGTGAGCCTGTGGCACTTCGCGGTGAGCGTGCTGCCGGGGTTGCTTCAGACGCGGGGGTACGCGCGGGAGTTGCTGGCTTCCGGTGGATCCAGCGGAGTAGAGCTGACGCAGCAGGTGGAAGCGCGAATGGGACGGCGGGACCTCCTGGAAGGGGAGGGCTCACCACCATTCCGGACCATCCTCTCGGATGCCGTGCTCAGAACCGCGCTGCAAGATGCGAGGGAGTGGCGAGAGCAGCTGGAGCACCTGGTCGAGCTATCAGAGCGGTCGAACCTGACGCTTCAAGTGCTGCCTCAGAGTGCCGGGTTGCATGGCCTATCGACGACGGACGTCATGTTTCTTCGCTTGTCCGACGGGCGTACCGTGGCGTACACCGAGCACGGCTACGGGGGCGAACTGATCGAGGAGAACGTCGCGGTGGAGCGCATGCAACGTGCGTACGATGCGACGCGTGACCTGGCGCTTTCCCCGGCCGAGTCGCAAGAGTTCATCCTGCGCATGTTGGAGGAAGTGCCGTGCGATCCATCGACCTGAGTGCCGCGACCTGGCGCAAGAGCAGCTACAGCAACCAGGACGGCGGCCAGTGCGTCGAGGTCTCAGACGACTTCGCCGCCGCCGTCCCCGTGCGGGACAGCAAGCACCCGCACGGTCCAGTGATCGTGTTCCCGGCGAATGGCTGGGCGGCCTTCGTCACGGCCGTCAAGGGCGACCAACTGCCCGGTTGAGGATTGACCACGACCGAACGGCCTCCGCGAATTCCGTTCTCGGAGGCCGTCGGCGTTGTCGGCAGCCCTACTTCTTGGTGGTGCGTCGTCCTCGGGTTGCGGCGGCCGGGCGCCAGGCGCGCAGGTCGTCATCGGTCAGGCCGTGCTCCCCCTGCACCATCTGCCGGTCGCCCCGGAAGAAGGCGGCCGGTGAGGCTCCGAAGTTCGGGTCGAATTCGTTGTGCCACTGGTCAAGCCAGGGCTGGAGCTCCAGCAGCCCGGCGAGGAACGGCGTCAGCTCCTCGGAGGTCAGCGCCTCATGAGAGGCGATGTACGCGTCGAGGGCGTACGCCTGCTCCCGGTGGTCCCAGCCGGCCCAGCCATAGAGGTCGGGCGTGGGGGTGTTGGTTTGCCCGTACGAGATGAACCGCTCCTTGGGCACGTCGAGCTTGCCGCGCGCCTTCCAGTAGGAGGGCCGCAGGAAGTCCGCCGAGGTGTACTTCGGCGGTACGGGGATCGCGTCCCGGATCTTCCGCTTGGCCGGCTCATCTGGGGCGGCGTCCTCCTGCCGCTGGAGAGCCCAGACATGCTCCCAGTCCTCGCGCTTCTTCAACCCGGAGGGCTTGTACCGCAGGGCGGGCAGGAACGGCACATGCTCGTCGGTCATCAACTCGGCGACGATGGCGGGCAGCTCCTTGCGGGGCGCGTAGATCTTGGCGACGGAGACGAAGTCCTCGTCACGGGAAAGAGAGTCCGTGAGCCGGGAGAGGCTGACGAGGTCGGGCATCCCGTTCTCGTCGAACCAGTGATCACGGTTCTCCATCCGATCCAGGAGCCAAGACCGCAGGGCTTGCTCCTGAAGGCTGTCCCAGCCGTCCGACTTCCAGCGACGTTTAAACTCGGGTCGTTCAACCATGCCGATAGCGCGACTTGACTCGATGGCGTCAATGCGCTTTTGGACGGCCTCCCGGTAAGAGGCGGGCCATCGGGCAGGGATCTCAGTAATGGGCGTGGACCCGTGTCGCCTAAACCACTCATCGCTGGCCTCATTAGCGGCGATGCGACGAGCGAGAACAATCTCGAAAGCACGTTCGCCCAAGGCGAGTTCTGGGACGGTGGCACCTGCTGGATCTCCAGACACGCTCAGATCCTCGGGGAACAAGCCGTAGAGCGAGTAGACCTTCCAGTCCAACTCTTCCTGGAGCGCGATCATGCGTGCGCGGATGGAGTTCCAGACATTCTTAGCGTCACGTAGAGCGGCCGGCGTGGCAGTTAGCCTTCTCACTACTGCCCTCGGGCTGGTGTAGGTCAGTTTTTGAGCGAGGCCGTCCAAGGCAATGCTGAGGGCTGTGGGGTAGCTGACGGGCAAGGGGAAGTCGTGCAACTTGGTGCCTGTGAACTCAAATGAATTCTTCCAGGCCTCGCTACCCATTGCGGCGTACCCTGCTTCAACGCGCGCGCCACCGCCCTCGCCCTTATTGTGTGAAACTTGTTGGAGCCAGAAGCAGGCAGTAGAGCTGTTGAGCAGCCCGAGCAATTGCAGATGCTCCTCCTCGCTCGCCCCCTCCCGCAGTTTGATTACCGGTGCGGACTGCTTGAATACCTTACCGCCTCGGTCTAGCACGAAATGGTTATGTGTCGCCACGAACGCTAGGGTAATTGTCCAAGCGTGGGCACCAGGGCTTCGAGTGGTCTGATGCCACTCGTACCACTTGCGTCCGTCAGAGAAATAGGTCCCCTTTGAAAAGGTGGCGCGATTTCCCATCGTGGTTCGCCCAGGCCAGAGCCACCTGTAAGCACCTGAATTTTCTGGCAACTCTTGAAGCTTGAGATCCGCAGTGTACGGGAAGAAGCTGTAAGTATCGCCCACATGTTCCCAATCGCGCAGTTCGTCACCGAGGATTAGATCCTTGCCAAGTTCCTCCTCCGCACCCCTGCGGACCCAGGCTGCTTTTGTTGTAAGCATGATATCATCGGCATTAGTCATGCCGAAAACCCCAAGTCGGCTGGTCAGTGTGGAAAGTGTCGCCTGCCGAGAGTTATTGAGCTGTTCCACCATTTCGAGGCCGCCGTCAGATAGAATCCAAGGCTGCTTTCCGAAGTGACGTCCGCGTTCTAGGTCGTCGACGGAAACCCACTGACTCGTTGAACCTGGGTCGTCGATCTGGCGAGCAATAGCGTTCCAAACCTTCCCATCCTCGGCCAGTTCTGGAGCGTCAGGCTCGCCTTGGACACTACGCACTGTCCGAATTGTTTCGGAACGGTTATTGCCGCCACGCTGCTTCCCGATAAGAATGACCGTGGGTGTTCCGTGCCCTGGAATGTAAGCCCCCGAGGTGTCGATCACCTCTGTCAGTTCCACCTCGTGGCCGAAGTAAGCCTCGATGAGGCGCGTGCCGAATTCCCGTTTCATGAAGGAGTTCGCGGTGATCTGCCCGACCATGCCGTAACCCCGCCCGCTCTGGCTGTCTCCTACCTTGGCCAGCTCGAAGAATCGCTGTGCGAATGGGATCGAAAGGGCGTACTTGCCAGAGCAGGCTTTGTAGAGTCCTCGATACAGCTCGTTGAGCTTCTTGTCCTTCACTGTGATGTAAGGTGGATTGCCCACTACAACGTGGTAGCGCCCCTGGTGGAGGATGCCCGGGTGCTCGTGCACGTCCTCCGGCATGTACTTGAATTCAGCCAGCTCGTCGGTGCCTTCGGTTTCCAGGTTCTCGAACAGGTTGCCCTGCTGGTGCCGGTGCTTGATGAGCGAGTCACCGACCGCCAAATGAAGCGGCCACTCGTACCTCGCGACCTCGGCCATTGTCCGGACGCCGCTCGCTGCCATGGCCGCAACCAACAACCGGAACCGTGCAATAGCCACTGCGAACGGGTTTAGGTCCACGCCGTGCACCGAGTCCAGCGCGGCCCGCACCCGCTCATGTACGTCCTTACTGGGCTGGCCCTCGGCCCACAGGCGGACAAGCCGCCGGAACGTACCCAGCACGAAGTGGCCCGACCCGCACGTCGGATCGATCATCTTCAGACCCTCGTAGCCGAACTCGCGGACTGCCGGGTCCATGGTGCGGTCGAGGATGAACTCCTCTACGAACTCCGGGGTTTGGAGGAGCGCGTAGGTCTTGCGGGCGGCCTCGCTGAGGTCCTGGTACAAGTCACCCAGGAAGCGGGTGTCCCAGCCCTGCGTGCCGTCCTCATTCAGCTTGTCCGTGAAGTCGTGGACCAGGACGCCCGCCTCGTCACGCTCGCGCCAGAACGCGATCAGATCGCGTGCTCCGTCGTGCGACAGGGGGATCTGGAACAGCGGGTTGTGCTTGCGGTCGAACAACAGACGGCCGGCCTGGCCGGCGCCCAGCTCCTCGAAGGCGCGCTCCAGCCAGCCGCGGAAGGTCGGGTCCGGGTCCTTCGCCACGTACTCCTCGTACCGGGCCAGGGCCAGGTCGCGGCGGTCCGGGTCCGGGGCCGTGAGGTACGGCTCCGGGATGAGCTCGTTGTCCTCGCAGAAGCGGACGAAGACCGTGCCCAGGACCCAGGCGACCGCGACCTGCGTGACGCGCTCGTCCAGCCAGGAGTTCCACGTCGCCGCCGTGCGGCCCAGCTTGCGGGCCTGGTCGTATTCGGCGCGCAGGCGGGTGCCTACCTCGGTGACAGCCTTGACCTGCTTGCCGAGGTCCGTCTCGACCGCTTTGACCTGCTTCTTGAGGTCTTCCAACAGGGCCTTGCGGTCGATCACTTGGTGTCTCCCTCGGTTCCGTCCGTCACTGCTGTCCTGCTCGTACTCGCGTCCTTGACCCACGAGTCCGGAAGTTCGATCCACTCGCCCAGGCCCGCCTGGTAGGCCACCGCCACCTGGCCCAGCTTCGGCTCCCTCGCCGGGTCGCTCTGCGGGACCAGGAGCCACAGGCCGCGGCCGCCCTGGCGGGCTGCCTCCGCCAGGCGGTCCAGGACGCCCATCGCGTCGTAGCGGGCGAAGGCCGCCGCCTCCGTCAGGAGGACCGGGCCGGTGCCCGCGGCGGGGGCCAGCAGGGTGCGGATCTGCGGTTCCACCCTGCCCCACGCCGTCCGGGCGTACTCCGCGAACTTCATCGCGCCGCGCGAGCCCGGCTCCGCCACGTCAGCCTTCAGCAGCGTCTCCCACGTCGGCTTCGAGCCCTCCGGGGCGAGCGCGTGCATCGCCTCCAGGAAGAGGGCCGTCACCGAGACCGCCTGGGCGCCGATGGGCGGCGCGGCCAAGGCGCGCGTCGCTTCCTCCGGGCGGTGGTGGTGCACGGTCAGGACGCGGTAGCCGTCGCGGCGGGCCGACGCGGCCAGGCGTTCCTTCGCGCGGACGGCGCCCGCCAGCGCCGGGTCGTCCGCGTAGCGGGTCACCGCACCCACATCCGTGGCCTGGCGCCAGGCCCCCGTCGTCAGGTAGCTGGACGCGCTGTCCATGCGGGTCGGCAGGTAGCGCAGGGTCTTGGTGTCCTCGCGCGTGGACAGCGTCAGGTCGAAGCCGGCGTCCCGGAGGGCCTTCGTCAGGGGGCCGGCCGTAGGGAGCTCGTGGGTGAGGCCGCCCCGGGAGTCCGGCAGGACCAGCTCGGGGAAGCGGGCCCGGACGCGCTCGTGGACGTCCTCGCTCGTCACGCCCGGCTGGCGGGCCTCTGGGACGTTCGGGATGAGGCGGACGAGGCCGGCCTGGGTGAGGCGGAGTGCCCGTACGAGGGACAGGTCGCGCGGGTA
The DNA here is from genome assembly GCF_003949955.1 of Streptomyces sp. WAC05292. NCBI lineage: Bacteria > Bacillati > Actinomycetota > Actinomycetes > Kitasatosporales > Streptomycetaceae > Streptomyces > Streptomyces sp. WAC05292. The sequence goes on along the minus strand of NZ_RPSE01000039.1, from coordinate 19,497 downwards.
GATCTCCAGGCGGGGCGTCGCCGCCGCGTTGAGGGAGGCGGCCGCGGCCAGCTCCACCAGGCGGCGTTCGTCCCACTCCACCGAGCCCGGGGGAGGGGTGAGGGAACCGAGCTCGCTCAGTACCGTCGTCGCCGTCGGGAGTGTTTCGAGGCGGGCCAGCCGGTCGGCCGTCTTTCCCAGGCGGGTGGCGTAGTCGAGCAGGCCCGGCGCCGTCGGGGTGTCCGGGGCGTCGTCCTCGCGGACGTCCAGGGCCAGCAGGCCCGCGCCCAGTGCCTCCTCCGTCGCCTTGCGGTTCGGCTGGTGCTGGAACTCGGCTTCCTCCGGCTCCAGCTGCTCCACCTCCACCACCGCCCGCACGGCGGCCAGCGCCAGCGCACGCCGCTGCTCGCGCTCCGCGAGCTGCGTGCCACGGCGTACGGCGAGGGCGTCGGCGATCTCGGCTGCGGAGGCGACCCGGCCCAGGCCGGAGAGGAGGTCCATGATCTCGGCGCGCAGTGCCTGTACCGCCGGGTGCTTCTTCCAGCGCTTGCGCTCCTCCTTGAGGAGCTGCGGGATGCGGCCGGCCGACAGGCCGAGGGCGTCCGCGACGTCCTTCTGCTTGGGCCAGACGCCGATGTCCGGCAGGTCGCCCTGCGCGTTGGGCAGGCGTAGGAGCAGGCGTACGGTCTCGACCTTGTTGTGGTTCGAGCGGTTGTTGTTGAGTTCCGGGACGAAGATCGTGGCCAGGGTGTCCAGGCTGACGGCCCGCAGGGCGGAGCCGGTGAGGCCGCCGGCGTTCTCACCGGAGGCCAGGGCCCCGAGCAGCACGGACTCGGTGCCGGACAGCTGGGCCAGTTCCTCCTTGGCCTCGGCCCGGCCCCGCGGGGTGAGCGGCGAGACCGGCGACTCCCGGAGGCGGTCGCCCCACTCGCGCTGGCGGCGCTGGACCTCGCTGCGGGTCTTCGCACCCAGGCCGGGGGCGTTGAGCAGCTTGCGGCGGCTGTAGTCGAGGAGTTCGCCGACCGTGGTGACGTCCAGGCCGTAGAGGAAGGCCTCGGCGGCCGGGGTGAGGCCGGCGGCCGACAGGTGGGTGTCGCGGGTGACCTCGGCCGCCAGCTGCTCGCGCTGCTGCTCCGCGGTGAGCGGTTCGGCGTCCGCGATGGTGGCCTGGCCGGTCACGGCGGAGGAATGCTCCGCCGGTTCCGGGTGGCGGGAGCGGTGGCTGGACGGGACGGTCTGCGACGCGTCCAGGAAGATCTTCTTCCAGGCGTCCCGCATCGGCTTCAGCTCGGGGAAGCGTCGGGAGGCGTCCCGGTGCAGGGCCTTCTCGAAGAAGGAGACCAGGCCGTCGCGCACGGCGGGCTCGAAGGCGTCCTTCGCGATGGTCGGGTACGGGTGCTGCTTCGGGTCCGTCATCCGGGGCAGCACCGAGCCGTCGCCCCACTTGGGGAGTTCGCCCGAGGCCATCTGGTGCAGGGTGACCGCGACCGCGTACCGCTCGGCGTGGGAGTCGTAGGCGGTCCGGGTCAGCGTCCCGATGAACGGGTCGAGGTAGCCCTCCGTGCCGGCCTCGTAGTCCTTAGCCGGGTATCCGGCCAGGGAGAAGTCGATGAGGACGAGCTCGCGGGTGCGGTTCGGGCGGATGCGGATGGCGATGTTGTCCGGCTTGATGTCGCGGTGCCAGACGCTCTCGCCCTCCAGGAAGTCGACGGCGCCGAAGAGGTAGTCGCCGTACGCCTCCAGCTGGTCGATCTGGAGCCTGCCGCTCTCGCGCAGCTGGCGGGCCACGGTTTCCTCGCGGCGGCGGGTGCGGGGGGTTCCGGATTCCTCGCCCTCGCCGGTCTCCTCCCGTTCGTCGCCCACGTACTCCAGGACGAGGACCGTACGGTCGGCGATCTTCAGCGGTTCCGGCTCGACGAGCCGGATGACGCGGGAGTCGGCACGCAGCCGCCCCATGACCTCGGCCTCGTGGGCGAGGATCTCGCCCCGGCTGTCGGAGAGCGCCACCTTGAGGACCGCCAAGGGCCGCGTCTTGCGCTCCTCGGCCTCCAGGTCGCGTACGAGGAAGGCGCGGCTCGTGGAACCGGTGCCCAGGCGACGCCGGACCTGCCAGCGCCCGCCGAGTACGTCGCCGGCGACCGCTTCGAGCGGGTCCTTCTCGGGGGCCTCCGGTGCCGGGGGCGCTGCCGGGGCGGTGAGGGAGTCCTCGACGAGTTCCAGCATCTCGAGGAACTCGTCGACGGTGGAGAGGCGCTGGCCGGGCCGGTAGGCGGTGGCCGCCTGCACCAGGTCGTCGATGTCCTCGGAGAGGCCGTCCACGAGGGAGCTGGGGCGCAGGCCCTCGCCCGCTTCGAGGCGCGTCAGGAGTTCTGCCTGGCTGGCGGCCGGGGCCTTGCCCGTCACCAGGAGGTAGGTGAGGACACCGAGGCCGTAGACGTCCAGGTAGACCGGGTCGGCATTGAGGGCGGTCAGCTCGGGCGCGAGGTAGGGGTCGGAGCCCTCCGGCAGGTGCATCGCCGACAGCGCGGTCGGGGCGAAGCGGGTCCCGCCCTGCCCGGAGCCGCCCGCGCCGCTGCGCTGGGTGGCGATCTGCCAGTCGGAGATCTGCAGGTGCGGGGAGAGCCAGGCCGCGTCCTCGCCGACGGCCTGTCCCTCGCGCCCGCGGTTGCGCGGTATGACGTGCACCGAGCGGGCGGCGAGTGCCCGGTGGTGGATGCGGCTGGAGTGGGCGGAGCGCATCGTCTCGGCGAGCTGCCGGACGAGGGCCATGCGGCCGAGGATGTCGAGCTTCTCCCCGTACTGGAGGAGGTACTCGTCCAGGCGCAGGGTCTGCGGGTGGTAGTCGAAGATCAGGGCGGGGCCCCAGGCGTGCCCGGACGGGTCGTACTGCTTGAGCTGGACGACACCGGGGTGGCGGAAGCGGCGCAAGACGGCCGCCTCGCGTCGGGCGGCGCTCTCCACGGACTGCCGGATCGAGGCGTCCGAGCCGCGCTCGCGCAGGTAGATGCGGACGCGGGCGACCTCGGGCAGCTCGGTGTGCTCGGCGAGGTAGTCGGCCCAGGTCTCGCCGGAGTCGAAGGCCTTCCGCTTCAGCTCGTACGGTCCGACCTTGTACCTGGCGTCGCTGGGGCGGACGCCGACCCGCTCCAGGGCGGTCTTGATCTCGCGGGAGTCGATGGCGGTGATCCGCCGGCGCTCGTCACGCGGGGGCTGCTGCAGCATCGCGACCAGCTCGGTGATCGTGTAGACACCGTTCTCGTCGTGGGCGGGGAGCCGTACGCGCAGGTCGCCGGCCGTGAAGCAGACAGCCTCGGCGACCCAGACGCGCTTGCCGTTCTGGCCGAGCAGCCCGGCGAGCTCCTTCGCCTTCTTGTTGACCAGGTGCAGCGGGTTGCCGTGGGTGACACGGCGACCGGTGGGCGTGGTCTGGACCCAGGTGCCGTTCTCGCTGGTCAGGGAGCCATGCCAGTTCTTCAGCTCGATCATGCAGACGCCGCCGGGGGCGACGACGAGGAGATCGATCTCGCGGACGTGTCCGGTGTTCGCGGTGAAGGTGAAGTTCGACCAGGCCCGCCAGGGATCCGCGTCGGGCAGCTTCTCGCGGATCGATTCCAAGCCGCGGTGTTCGTGCTCGTACTCGGACTCGGTGACCGTGGTCCACCGGCCTTCCCGCATGTGCGGCCCCCGCTTCGTCGCTTCCTGCTGAGAGCTGACCGGCTCGGCCATCCGGCGGAGGGGGAAGCTCTCGGCAGATCCTAACGGCGGGCAGTGGCATCCGGGACAGCTGCGACGAAGCGGGCAGCGAGATGCAGGGCGGTGGCCAGGTGCGATCCGGCCACCATGGCCGTGGTTCCGGCCGCGGGCCGGGGCGGTGCCACGCCGCAGCCGATGCCTTCTCTAAGATCACCGAACAGATTGCGGCCCGACGGGCTTCCCCGCGAGGACATGCCCCCACCCGCACGAGCTACTCGTGCCCTGGGGGAACCACCTCGTGTCCATGCTCCTGCTGAAGCTTTCGGCGCAGGATCTGCTCACCCTGCATGCGCGCCGCCACATGGTGCCGCACCTCGCTGCGCGCTGGCGGTACTTCCGCGGCGCAGACGCCTCGCTCACGGAGCGCTCGGCCTGGGCGGAGAGCCTGATCAGTCTTGCGAACGATCTGGTCGCCGCCGACCGCGGAAACGTGGAAATGGTCGTCGAGTGCGCGGCCACCATGGATGAGTCCGACCGCCCGGAACCCCGGCTCATCGACGTCGTCCTGGTCGGCCGCCATCCGCGCGAGCACCGGCCCTCCGTGCAGCTCGTCGAATTGAAGCGCTGGTCGACGGTGACCAGGATCGAACAGGCGACCGCGGACTGGGTGCACGTGTCGGGGATGGGGGCGAAGAAGCATCCCGCGCTGCAGTTGCGCGAGTACTACGAGGCGTTCACGAGCGACAGGGGCCCCTTCGGGAACACCGAATTCGAATGCGGGGGTTTCGCCTACCTGCACAACGCCACGGACGACTCGGTGCGTCCGCTGATCGGTGTGGACGCGCCCACGGGCGCGTACGCACGCGTGTACACGGCTGATCGGCGGGCCCGGTTCCTCGAAGACCTCAGGGCGAACTTCGACGCGCAGGGCGGTGCGGCCGAGGCCGTCACGATGTTGGAGAGCATGGGGCTGCGCAACACACCGCTGCTCGATGCGATGAACTGGTCCCGAGGCGATGACACCGTCTTCGTCCTCCGCGGGCGCCAGAAGGTGGTCGCGGACCAGATTCTCGAAGCAGCGGCCAAGGTACTGCCCGACCCGGAGCATCCTGCGCTGGTCCCCGACGAGAGGCGCGTGATCTTCCTGGTCACCGGCGGCGCCGGTACCGGCAAGAGCGCCATCGGCCTGCAGGTCAAGGCGCAGCTCGAGGCGCAGGGGCGCACCGTGAAGTACGCCAGCGGAAGCAGGGCCTTCAACGCGGCAATCCAGGAGCACGTCGGATACGGGGACAAGCAGTTCAGGGAGACCTTCACCTACTTCAGCAATTTCGTCGACACCTCGGTGCCCCCGGTGGACGTGCTGATCTGCGACGAGGCGCACCGACTGCGGGATCGCTCGACGAACCGGTTCTGGACGCCGGAGCAGCGGGAGGTCTGGGGGAAGGGCCCGCAGGTGGACGAGCTCCTCGACGCGTCACGCCTGACGGTGTTCTTCCTCGACGAAGGCCAGTCCGTACGTCCAAAGGAAGTCGGAACCGTGGAGCTGATCAAGGATGCGGCCGCGCGCCGCGGTGCCGACCTGCTCGAATACGGACTGCGCGAGCAGTTCCGCTGCGGCGGCAGTGGCTCGTACATCAGCTGGGTGCGCGAAGTCCTGGGCGTGACGGACAAGAAGCCGGAGCCCTGGAGGCCGGACGGACTGATGCACGTCGAGGTGGCGGACACCCCGGAGGAGCTCGAACGGATCATCCTGACGGAAGCCGGGGCCGGCGCGTCCGCGCGCATGGTCGCGGGGTACTGCTGGCCCTGGACGGAGCCCGCGGGCGAGGAGAAGCGCCTGGAGGCCGATGTCCGCATCGGGGACTGGCACCGGCCGTGGAACGCGAAGAGCGAGAGCTACTGCGCGGACGGGGTGCCGCCGTCGGACATCTGGTCCGTCCACCCCAAGGGCCTCGGCCAGATCGGCTGCGTCTACACGGCGCAGGGCCTGGAATGGGACTGGTGCGGGGTGATCATGGGCGATGACATGGTGCGCCGTGGCGATCAGTGGGTGTTCCAGCGTGGAAAGGAGCGGAAGGAAGGCCCCGATTCGGACATCAAGCGTGTTGATGTGCCCGGTTCGCTGGATCCGAAGGTCAGCGCGTCGAGTGTGACCGACGACGACTTCGCGCGGCTGGTCCGACAGGCGTACCACGTGCTGTTGACCCGGGCGAGCCGTGCGACGGTGCTGTACTCCACGGACGAGGAAACCCGCAGGTATCTGAAGAAGCTGGTGGGTCGGGTGGAGATCCACGGGCTTCGGCCCACCTGGTTCAACCTTCCGAAGGAAGCTCGCACACCGCATCTGCCGCGCGCCAACCGGAGAGGCAAGCACAAGCGGAGGAAGTCGTCGGGCCCCGATCTCCGGCTGTTCTGACAGCGGACCGGGCTGTGGGGTGGCGGGCTCTCCGGGCCCGCCACGTACCTGCTCAGAAGAACAGGTCTGCCACCGCGGTCAGTGCCGTCACCAGAAGACTGGAGACGACTCCGGCAGCGATGTCGATCAGGATTCCGCGAATCCGCTCACGACGCGCAGGCTTGCACTCGACGGGGGTCATACGGCCACTCCAGGTTGTGAGTTCGGAATGGCAGGGGGCGCCCTACCGGGCAGCCACGCTCGCGTCGTGTGTCGCCACACGACGGGCACAACCATTCGTCACCGACAGCCTGTTCGGCCTCTTGCATGAACCGCAGCCTCGTACCCTCCGGGAAGGTGCGCAGCGGGATCATGCTATCCGCTGATCGGGGCCGTGGCTCAGGGAATGAGCGAACGGAGCTTCTCGCGTGTTTCAGGGTCCGTCGAGTAGACGACCGTTCCGATCATGCCGCGGGTCAGGAGCACCTTGTACGTGTTGCGGATCAGGCGGTCGATGTCCTCGTCAGGCGTCGCCTTCGTGAAGGAGGGGTCCTTCGAGGCGGTGCGGTCGGCCACCCAGTGGTCTGTCCGCCAGACCAGGTCCGGGCCCATGATCACGCCGGACCAGTCGTACTCGAAGCCCTGGGCGGTGTAGACACAGCCGACCTGGCCGAAGCCCGCGGGATCAGTGGCCCAGAGCGGAGCCGGCGGTGCGCCCAGCAGGGATCGGTCCCCGTACAGGTTCCACGGCTTCGACCAGTCGCCGATGACCACGTCCGCGGGCAGCGTCGTCATCGCCGGAGTGATCTTGGTGGTCCATTTCCAGCAGTAGCCGGCGGAAAGCCGGGCGCCGTACCCCTGGGCACGCTTGTCGCCGAGGAAGTCCTCCAGTTCCTGCGGGGTGTCCACCGTCAGCAGTTGCACCTTGCCGTCCGGTTCCCACACGATCGGTTCCTCGCCCTCGAGGCTCAGGAGGCTGGTCACCCAGAGCACGTACGCGTCGCTGCCTCCGCACCGGAATTGGCTGTCCAACTCCACCAGTGTGAAGTCCACTTCCTGCTCGGCCGCGGCCCGCCTGATCTGCTCGACGGTGCCCATCTCGCCGGGACGCACCACCTGGTGCTGGTCGAGGAGGAACACCGGGACCCGGGCCGCGTCGATCAGCTCCGCCACCTGTGGGCGTCCGGTGCGCAGGGCGGCCTTCGTGTAGCGGTTGGCGGAGGTCTTGCGGAGCCGGTGTGCCTCGTCGCAGACGAGCACGTCGATGTCGTTGGGCTCGGCCTCCATGAAGCTGTTGAAGTAGCGGAACAGGCGCTGGACCTCGGGCTTGCGGGCGCCCGCGACCTTGCGCATGGTCTTCGTGAACGACTGCGAGCCGGTGGCGTGGAGGGCAGACACACCGCGGCGGTACAAGTCGCCGAGGACGGAGAGGGCGATCACGCTCTTGCCGGAACCGGGCCCGCCGGTCACGACGACCACCTGCTTGCGGTTGGACCGGCGGGCCTTGCGGACTGCTGCCATCACCGTCTCGTAGGCGAGCCGCTGCTCGTCCAGCAGCACGAACTGCTCCCGGTCGCGGACCTCGTCGGCGGCCACGGCCATCAGCTGCCTGGACGGCCGCACCCGGGCCTGCAGGAGGTCGTCGGCGGCGGCAGCGCCCGGCTTGGCGGCCAGCCGCGAGCGCAGGTAGTCGAGGAACGCACCGCGCTGATCGGCGGTGTACATGCGACCGCGGTGGTCCTCTTCGACCTCCCGCAGCCCGGCGACCCTGGCTTCAACGGCATTGTGCAGGAAGGCCACTCCGGTGACGGAGTCGGGATTCTGCTCGAGAGCCCCGTTGAACGAGACGAGGTAGTCGCAGTAGCCCCGTACCTGCTCGATGGGGTTCAGCACCGGCTCGCGGTAGGAGGGGACGCTGCACCGCAGCGGATCCTCGTCCACTGGCTGCGCCTCGGTCCACTGCTTGAGTTCCACGACGACGTACGAGGGCTCGCCGGAAACCGGATGCACCCCGGCCAGTATCACGTCCGCGCGCTTGCTCGTCAGCGGCAGCCCGTACTCCAGCAGCATCTCGACCTCACCGAGACCCGCTTCGACCAGAGCGTGGGTGAGCGTGGGGATGCTCCGCTCCCAGGAGCGGACCTCCGCAGCGTGCGGCTTGTGGCCGTGCCTGTGGAGGAAGGACTCGCTCAGCAGCTCCGCCAGCCGCCCCTCGAGACGGGTGCGGTCGGCCAAGGACGCCGCGGACTCACGGAACAGCAAGAAATCGCCCCCAGGCAGCACGGAGTAGCTCGTGCGGGTGGGGGCATGTCCTTTGGATCCACGGGAAGCGGAGCGGAAGCCCGGCGGGCCGCTGAGATTGTCCCTGTCATCTTATGACAGCGCGTGATCAAGCAGCCAGGTCGAAGATCACGATGCGGCCCGGACTCGACCTCGTGCCCGTGCTTCTGGTGGCGTGCCACGACCCTCCCGGGGGAGAGCCCGATCCGCGACTCCGATGCTCTTGGTCCGGTGCGTTCCTGTCTCCGGGAGGAGGTGTTTCGCCACCGCGGGCAGGTGGGGGCGCCGCGGCCTCGGCGGTGGTGTGTGCAGTGAGGTGGGTCACATGCTGTCACAGCGGGGGCGGCCGCGGTGTCTTGAGGGCGCAATGCCCTGGGGCGGTGGCAGGCAGGTCGTGCTGCCCGGGTCTCGGGGCGTCACCGATCCGAGGGGAGCGCACATCGTGAAGCACCGCATCGTCGTCCTCGGCGCCGGCTATGCCGGGGCCTACGTGGCCGGGACGCTGGCTCGGCGGCTGTCCGCGGCGGACACCGAGGTGACCGTGGTCAACGCCGAGCCGGACTTCGTGCAGCGGCTGCGGTTGCACCAATTCGCCGCCGGCCAGGAGATCGCGGCTCCCGCGCTCTCCGAGGTCTTCGCGGGCACAGGGGTCCGGCTGCTGCCGGCCCGTGTCACCGCGGTCGAGCCCGACCGCCGGGTCGTCGCCGTGGACGGTGCCGGCTGCGGCGCCGCCGAACTCGGCTACGACACCCTGGTCTACGCCCTCGGCAGCCACGGGGCCCGCCATGCCGTCCCCGGAGCGGCCGACCACGCCTTCGACGTCTCCGCCCGGCCCTCCGCGCTGCTCCTGCGCGAGCGGCTCGGCGGCCTCGCCCGGCAGGGCGCCGGCGGGAGGGTGCTCGTCGTCGGCGACGGGCTGACCGGCATCGAGACCGCCACCGAGATCGCCGAGTCCCGCCCCGGCCTGTCCGTGACCCTGGTCGCCCGCGGCGAGCTCGGCGCCACGCTGTCCGCCGGAGCCCGGGAGCACCTGCGCCGGGCCTGCGACCGGCTGGGCGTCACCGTACGGGAGCACACGGAGGTCGCGGCGGTCGAAGCGGCGCGCGTGCGGTGCGCCGACGGGACGGTGCTGGAGACCGACGCGACCGTGTGGACCGCCGGCTTCGCGGTCAGCCCCATCGCGGCCGCCGGCGGGCTCGACGTCACCGAGGACGGCCTGATCACCGTCGACCGCGCCATGCGGTCGGTCTCGCATCCGGACGTCTACGCCGTCGGGGACTGCGCCTTCGCCATCGGCGACAACGGCCGGCCGCTGCCGATGTCCTGCGCCTCGGCCGGATACACCGGCAGGCAGGCCGCGGAGGCGATCACCGCACGCCTGACCGGCCGCAAGGCCCCGAAGAACGTCAAGCTGGGCTACCTCGGCAACCACATCAGCCTCGGGCGCCGCGACGGCATCCTGCAGATCGTCGACCACGAGGCCCGGCCGAAGCCCGCTTTCCTGGCCGGCCGGAAGGCAGCGCGCGTCAAGGAGGCCATCGTCGCGATGTCGCTGTGGGGCACCTCCCACCCGACCTTCCGCGTCCCGCAGCGCAGGCACCGCCTGACCGGGGAGCCGTACGCGGCGGACGCGGCGGACGCCGACGAGGCCGCCCGGCTCCGGGCACACCGCTGAGAGGACCGAGAGATGACCGAGCACGGCACCGACCCGGCGACCCGGTCGTTCGTCGACCACCGCAACCTGCTCTTCACCGTCGCCTACGAGATCCTCGGCTCCGCCGCCGACGCCGAGGACGTCCTCCAGGAGACGTGGCTGTGCTGGGCCCGCGTCGACCTGGGGCAGGTGGAAGACCGGCGGGCGTACCTCGTGCGGATCACGACCCGTCAGGCGCTCAACCGGCTGCGCGCCGTGAAGCGCCGCCGCGAGGCGTACGTCGGCCAGTGGCTCCCCGAGCCGCTGGCCACCGCCCCGGCCGTCGCCGAGCACGTCGAACTCGCCGAGAGCATGTCGATGGCGATGATGCTCGTCCTGGAGAGCCTCTCCCCGACGGAGCGCGCCGTCTTCGTGCTGCGCGAGGTCTTCGACGCGGAGTACGGGGAGATCGCCGAGGCCGTCGGCAAGAGCCCCGACGCCGTACGCCAGATCGCGCACCGCGCGCGCCGGCACGTCGGCGCCCGCCGCCCCCGCAGAACGTCCTCCGCGCGGGAGACGCGGGCCGCCCTGGAGTCCTTCCGGCGCGCCATCGAGACCGGGAACCCGCAGGACTTCCTCGACGTGCTCGCCCCCGACGTCGTCCTGCTCAGCGACGGCGGCGGCGTCAAGCGGACCGCGCTGCACCCGGTCGTCGGCGCCGAGAAGATCGTCCGCTTCTGGATCGGCGGCTCCGCCAAGGTCGAGGAGACGATCACCTGGGAGCCCGCCGAGGTCAACGGCAGCCCGGCGCTCGCCGTGTACGTGGGCGGCGAACTCGACGGCGTCATGGCCGTCCGCGTCGAGGACACCCGCATCACCGGCCTCTACTTCGTCCGCAACCCGGAGAAGCTGACCCACCTCGCCTCGGGGACCCCGCTCACCGTCCGCTGACACCCCCCTCGCGAAAGGGAGAGCCATGGACACCCACATCGCCCGCGAACCCGCGCCGGCAGCCGCACCGCCGTCGCCCTGGCGGACGGTGGCCGGGGCGGTCGCGCTGTTCACCGCGGCCGTCGCCGTGCTGCTCACGGCCTTCGCCTGGCCGCTGGTGCGGTCGTCCCTCCACGACGTGCCGATCGCCGTGGCCGGGCCGCCCGCCGCGGTCGGCCGGGTCGGAGCCGCCCTCGACCGGCGGCTGCCGGGCGGCTTCGCGATCACCGCGGCCGCCGACACGGCGGCCGCCGAGCTGTTGATACGCGAGCGGGAGGTGTACGGGGCGATCGACGTCGGCTCCGGCAGGCCGCAGGTGGTCACGGCCTCGGCCGCCGGGCCGGCCATCGCCCAGGCCCTGCAGGGCGTCGCGGCCGCAGGGCCCGGACGGCGGGGCGGCTCCCGTCCGCGACCTCGTGCCCCTGCCCGCCGGCGACGCCCGGGGAGCCGGACTGGCCGCCGCCGCGCTGCCCCTGGTCATGGGCGGGCTGCTCGCCGCGCTGGTGCTGACGCGGCTGGTCCGCGGCCCGGCCCGCCGCGCCGCCGGAGCGCTCGCCTTCGCGGTGACCGGGGCCTGGCCGTGGCGGGGTCCTGCAGTTCCGGCTCGGCTTCCTGGAGGGCTCGTACGCCGCCAACGCCGCGGCCGTGGCCTTGGCCGTCGCTGCTGTCTCCCTGAGCCTCATCGGCCTGGAGTCGGTGCTCGGGTACGCGGGCTTCGGCATCGGCTCGGCGGTCATGGTGCTCGTCGGCAATCCGCTGTCGGGAGCATCGACCGCCCCGGAGATGCTGCCCGGCTGGCCCGGCGGGTCGGCCGGCTGCTGCCGCCCGGCGCAGGCGCCCATCTGCTGCGCTCCACGGCTTTCTTCGACGGCCGCGGAGCGGCTCCCGCAGCCATGGTCCTTGCCGCCTGGCTCGCACTCGGCGCGACGCTGTGCCTCGCAGCGGCACTCCGCGCCGGCGGCCGCGGCGTCGGCCCCGCGACCGGCCCGCCTGCCGGCTGACCGGGCGCCGCGGCCCGGCCGTCCCCCGGCTGGTCAGAGCCAGGGGCGGTGGCCCGGGCCTGTGGGGTGGGTGCCCGTGATGCCCATGAGGGCCGAGTACAGGCTGGTTTCCGCGGTGATGAAGAGGCGGTTGCGCTTGGGGCCGCCCCAGCTGATGTTGGACACCGTCTCGGGGACGTTCAGGCGGCCGATCAGGGTGCCGTCCGGGTCGTAGCAGTGGACGCCGTCGGCCATCGCGGCGACCCAGAGGCGGCCGCCGTCGTCGAAGCGGAGGTTGTCGAAGCGGGCGCCCTCGCGGGCGCCGGCCTCGGCGAAGACCTTGCCGTCGGAGAGGGTGCCGTCGTCGCGGACGTCGAAGACGCGGATGCAGCCCGCTCGGGTGTCGGAGACGAACAGCTGCCGCTCGTCGGGGGAGAAGGACAGGCCGTTCGGCGCGCCGAAGCAGTCCGCGACCAGCTCCACTTCGGCCGTCGCCGGGTCGATCCGGTAGACGTTGTTCGAGCCGATCTCGCTCTCCGCGCGGTAGCCCTCGTAGTCGCTGGTGATGCCGAAGTCCGGGTCGGAGAACCAGATCGAGCCGTCGGACTTCACGGTCGCGTCGTTCGGGCTGTTCAGGCGCTTGCCCTGCCAGCGGTCGGCCAGCACGGTGACGGTGCCGTCGTGTTCGGTGCGGGTCACCCGGCGGTTGCCCTGCTCGCAGGTGACCAGCCGGCCCTCGCGGTCCAGGGTGTTGCCGTTGGTGTGCCCGGCGGAGCGGCGGAAGACGCCGACCGCGCCGGTCTCCTCGTCCCAGCGGAGCATCCGGTCGTTGGGGATGTCGCTCCAGACCACCTGGCGCCAGGCGGGTATGTAGACCGGCCCCTCGGCCCAGCGGCAGCCGGTGTACAGGACCTCCAGGGCTTCGTCCCCGTTCATGCACCTCCCGGTGCGGAACCGGTCGTCCAACATCTCGTACAGGCCCTGGTGCTCGCCGCTCATGGCAGTCCACCCCTCGTTGCCCGCCCCATTCTCCGCTGAATGAGGATCGGTCTGATGTTGATGTTGCAGGATGGCGTTCGGTTCTGGCTAGGTATTACCGAATGGGGAGTCGTAGATCACGTCGCGGAGTTGTGGCCGCCTGACCCCTCGTGTGGTGCCGCCGCCTGGCGGTCGGGTTCGCCGTGCCCGACTCCGCTACCGCGCGGGGCGCACCGAAAGGCATCTCCACGGAACCGTCCCCGAGAGCGGCGGCGTCGCGCCGTCGAAGTGGACGCCCTACGGGCGGAGTTCGGGGGAAGGCCGCCGTCGACGGGGTGGAGCTCAGTGTTCCCCGCGGCAGCTTCTACGGGTTGCGCGACGTCATAGCGGAGGTCGCCGAGACGACGACCGTGCTTGTCACCGCCCACCGGCTGTCCACGGTCACCGACGCGCGCCGCATCCTCGTCCTGGAGGACGGGCACGTGCGGGTCGCCGGCACGCGCGCCGAGCTGCGGCGCGACGACCTCTATCGACGGCTCGCGACGACGCAGATGCTCGCGTCGGGGTCGCAGTCGGGGCCCGTGTCGGGGTCGGAGCCGCCCGCAGGGGCGGGGATCAGACCGGGAGGCCCGTCGGGCCCTTGATCCGTTTCATGATGATCTGCGAGTTGACCTCCGTGACCCCGGAGAGCGCGGTCAGCTTCTCGATCCACAGGCGCTCGTACGCGCGCAGGTCCGCGACCGCGATCCGCAGCAGGCATCCGGGGCTGCCGAACAGGCGGTACGCCTCGATGACGTCCGGGATGTCCTGCAGGGCCGCCTCGAACGCCTCGACGGCCTCCCGGTCGCGGCGCACCTCCACCGACACGAGCACCTCGAAGCCGCGCTCCACCGCCTCCGGGTCGATCACCGCCCGGTAGCCGCGGATCACGCCGTCCTGCTCCAGCTGTCGGACGCGCCGCATGCAGGGGGACGGGGTCAGGCCCACCCGCTGGGCGAGCTCCTGGTTGCTGAGCCGGCCGTCGGCCTGGAGCTCGCGCAAGATTTCACGATCGATGGCATCCATGGCGCAATAATCCCCCCAGGTTGGCGACCTCGCAGGGTGGTAGGGGCAATCGCATTGCGTAACGAAAGGCCTATCATTGCGGGCGGTGCTGTGTCTCAGCACATCTGTACGAGTTATCACCCGCACGCGGGAAAGGGTGGCCATGGGGCGGATCGTCGTCATCAGCACCGGCGGCACGATAGCCAGCCGCTGGCAGGGCTCCGGCTTCGCCGCCGACGCCGACGGGCGCGAGGTCATGGCCACGGCGCCGCTCCCCGAAGGGGTGACCGTCGAGGTCGTCGACCTCTTCAGCGTCAACAGCCCCCGGCTGACCACCGCCCACCAGCTGACCCTGCTGCACACCGTGCACGAGGTCCTCGCCGACCCCGGCGTCGACGGCGTGGTCGTCACCCACGGCACCGACACCCTCGAGGAATCCGCGTTCCTCGTCGACCTCCACCACCACGACCCGCGCAGCGTCGTCTTCACCGGCTCGCAGCTGCCGATGGGCACCGCCGAGGGCGACGGGCCGGGCAACCTGTACGACGCCCTCCTCGTCGCCGCCACCACCCGTCAGCTCGGCGTCCTCATCAGCTTCGCCGGGCGGGTGCACGCCGCCCGCGGCACCGTCAAGACCCAGGCCGTCGCCCTGGACGCCTTCGCCGACCCCTCCCGGGAACTCCTCGGCAAGACCGGCTTCGGCAAGGTCGCCGTCCTGCGCCGGCCCCAGCGGCCCGAGCCGCTGCCGCTGCCCGCCATGCCGGAGCGGCCGCCGCGGGTCGACATCGTCATGCACCACTCCGACGGCGACCCCGTGCTGTTCGAAGCCGCGGTGGCGGCCGGGGCGCGGGGCATCGTCCTCGTCGGCACCGGTGCCGGCAACGCGACCCCCGAGATCGTCGACGCCGTGCGGGCGGCGGTCGCGCGGGGGGTGCTCGTCGCCCTCACGACCCGGGTCGCCGCCGGGCCCGTCACCGAGATCTACACCCACGGCGGCGCCGTCGACCTGGTCGCCGCCGGAGCCGTGCCCACCGGGACGCTGCGCGCCGGGCAGGCCCGGATCGCGGTCCTGGCCGCGCTGCTCGCCTCCACCGACCCGGAGGTGCAGACCCGCACCCTCCGCGAGGCGCTCTCCCCGGCGGGGCCGGTCCTCGTCAACGCCTGACCGGCGCCCGGCGGGGCGGGGCCGAGGCAACCCCGGCCGCCCGGCCGCACCCCCGCTCCCGGGGCTCTGCCCCCGAGCCCCTGCGCCTCAAGCGCCGGCGGGGCTGGAGTGCCGGGGTCGGTGGTGCGACGGCCGGTCGGCGGGGCGCGAGGCGAGTGCCCGCGGCGCCGTTCCGGGGGCTCTGCCCCCGCAACCCTGCGCCTCAATCGCCGGCGGGGCTGGATATGCCCGCGGGGGAGTGGTGCGCGGGCCCGCGGTGGTGGTTTCGGGGGCTCTGCCCCCGTGCCCCCGCGCCTCAAACGCCGGCGGGGCTGGATGTGCCGGCGGGGCTGGATGTGTCGGCGGGGCTGGATGTGCCTGTGGCGCGGGTGTGCATGTGGGGCGGGAGTGTCACGGCTGGTGGCGGCGTAGGGGGACGTTCCGCCGGAAGCCGCGCAGCGGCTTCTTCAGCCCGCGCGGCGTTTGAGCGCGAGGGGCGCGGAGCGGCCCGGTTTCCCGTGGGTGCCGCCCCGGCGGCACCGGAAGCCCGTGCGGCGTCTGAGCGCGGCAGGCGCGCAGCGCCGGAGGGGGCCCGGGGGCGGAGCCCCCGGTTTCGGGAAGGGGCGGGGCGGGGAAGAGGCCCCGCGCAGCGGCAGCTCCGACGCAGCAGTCGGCCGCGGTGCACGCCGCAGCCCCCGCTACGCCCCCGTGAAGGCCCGCAGGATGTCGTCCGCCGCCAGTGTCGGCGTCAGGGTGCCCGCCCGTACGCGGGCCTCCAGTGCCGGGGCCAGGTCCCGTACCGCCGGGTGGGCGCGGAGGCGGTCCAGGAGTTCCTCCCGGACCATCGACCACGTCCACTCCACCTGCTGCGCGGCCCGCTTGGCGGCCAGCCGGCCCCCCGCCTCCAGCAGCCGCCGGTGCTGCTCCAGCCGGTTCCAGACCTCGTCCAGCCCGGTGGACTCCCGCGCACTGCACGTCAGGACGGGCGGCGTCCACGCCGCGTCGGCGGGGTGCATCAGCCGCAGCGCGCCGGACAGTTCGCGGGCGGCGGCGCGCGCTTCGCGTTCGTGTGGTCCGTCCGCCTTGTTCACGGCGAGGACGTCGGCCAGTTCCAGGACGCCCTTCTTGATGCCCTGGAGCTGGTCGCCGGTCCGGGCCAGCGACAGCAGCAGGAAGGAGTCGACCATTCCGGCGACGGTCGTCTCGGACTGCCCGACGCCGACCGTCTCGACGAGGACGACGTCGTACCCGGCCGCCTCCATCACGATCATCGATTCGCGGGTGGCCTTGGCGACGCCGCCGAGCGTGCCCGCCGACGGGGAGGGCCGCACGAACGCGTTCGGGTCGACCGACAGCCGTTCCATCCGCGTCTTGTCGCCGAGGATGGACCCGCCCGTCCGCTTGGACGACGGGTCCACCGCGAGGACGGCGACCCGGTGGCCCAGCCCCGTCAGCATCGTGCCGAACGCGTCGATGAACGTGGACTTCCCGACGCCCGGGACGCCGCTGATCCCGATGCGCCGGGCCCGCCCCGCGTGCGGCAGCAGCTCCGTCAGCAGGGTCTGCGCCAGCGCGCGGTGCGCGGGCAGCGTCGACTCGACGAGGGTGATCGCCCGCGCGACGAGCGCGCGCCTGCCGTCGAGGACGCCCTTCGCGTACGCCTCGATGTCGATCTTCGGCACCGGCCGGCCCCCGCCTACAGCTCGTGGCCCAGATCCGCGGCGAGCCGCGTCACCAGGTCGTGGGCCGCGTCCGGGATGACCGTGCCGGGCGGGAACACCGCGGCCGCGCCCATCTCCAGCAGGGTCGGCACATCGGCCGGCGGGATCACCCCGCCCACCACGATCATGATGTCCTCGCGCCCCTCCTCCGCGAGCTGCTCGCGCAGCGCCGGGACGAGGGTCAGGTGGCCGGCCGCCAGCGACGACACGCCCACGACGTGGACGTCCGCCTCGACGGCCTGGCGGGCCACCTCCGCCGGGGTCTGGAACAGCGGGCCGACGTCGACGTCGAAGCCCAGGTCGGCGAAGGCCGTCGCGATGACCTTCTGGCCGCGGTCGTGGCCGTCCTGGCCCATCTTGGCGACGAGCACGCGCGGACGGCGGCCTTCCGCCTCCTCGAAGCGGTCGACGAGGGAACGGGTGCGCTCCACGTTCGGGGACTCCCCTGCTTCGCTGCGGTACACACCGGAGATCGTACGGATCTGGCTCGCGTGCCGTCCGTACACCTTCTCCAGGGCGTCCGAGATCTCGCCCACCGTCGCCTTCGCGCGCGCCGCGTCGACGGCGAGCGCGAGGAGGTTGCCCTCCAGGCCCTGCCCCGCGCCCCGCTCGGCGGCGTTCGTCAGGGCGCGCAGCGCGTCCTGGGTGCGGGCCTCGTCGCGCTCCTCGCGCAGCCGCCGCAGCTTGTCGATCTGCTGCGCCCGCACCGCCGAGTTGTCGACCTTGAGGACCTCGATCTGCTCGTCGCTGTCGACGCGGTACTTGTTGACGCCGATCACCGGCTGCCGCCCGGAGTCGATGCGGGCCTGGGTGCGGGCCGCGGCCTCCTCCACGCGCAGCTTCGGGATGCCGGCGTCGATGGCCTGCGCCATGCCGCCGGCCGCCTCGACCTCCCGGATGTGCTGCCAGGCCCGGCGCGCCAGGTCGTACGTCAGCTTCTCGACGTACGCGCTGCCGCCCCACGGGTCGATGGTGCGGCAGGTCCCCGACTCCTGCTGGAGCAGCAGCTGCGTGTTGCGGGCGATGCGCGCCGAGAAGTCCGTCGGCAGGGCGAGCGCCTCGTCGAGGGCGTTGGTGTGCAGGGACTGGGTGTGGCCCTGGGTGGCCGCCATCGCCTCGATGCAGGTGCGGGTGACGTTGTTGAAGACGTCCTGCGCGGTCAGCGACCAGCCCGAGGTCTGCGAGTGGGTGCGCAGGGAGAGCGACTTGGCGTTCTTCGGGTCGAACTGCTTCACCAGCTTCGCCCACAGCAGGCGGGCGGCGCGCAGCTTCGCGACCTCCATGAAGAAGTTCATGCCGATCGCCCAGAAGAACGACAGGCGCGGCGCGAACGCGTCGACGTCGAGCCCGGCGCCCTGCCCGGCCCGCAGGTACTCCACCCCGTCCGCGAGGGTGTAGGCGAGCTCCAGGTCGGCCGTCGCGCCCGCCTCCTGGATGTGGTACCCGGAGATCGAGATGGAGTTGTACCGCGGCATCTTCTGCGAGGTGAACGAGAAGATGTCCGAGATGATCCGCATCGACGGCTTCGGCGGATAGATGTAGGTGTTGCGGACCATGAACTCCTTGAGGATGTCGTTCTGGATGGTCCCGGCGAGCTTGTCGGGCGAGACGCCCTGCTCCTCCGCCGCCACGATGTACAGGGCGAGGACGGGCAGCACCGCCCCGTTCATCGTCATCGACACCGACATCCGGTCCAGCGGGATCCCGTCGAACAGCTGCCGCATGTCGTAGATCGAGTCGATCGCGACGCCCGCCATGCCGACGTCGCCGGTGACGCGCGGGTGGTCGCTGTCGTAGCCGCGGTGCGTCGGCAGGTCGAAGGCGACGGACAGGCCCTTCTGGCCGGCCGCGAGGTTGCGCCGGTAGAAGGCGTTCGACTCCTCGGCGGTGGAGAAGCCCGCGTACTGGCGGATCGTCCACGGCTGGTTGACGTACATGGTGGGGTAAGGGCCGCGCAGGAACGGCGCCGCGCCCGGGTAGGTGGCGAGGAAGTCCAGGCCCTCCAGGTCGCGCCCGGTGTACAGCGGCTGCACGCCGATGCCCTCCGGGGTCTCCCACAGCAGGTCGCCGGTGTCGCTGCCCGTCGCCTCCTTCACGGCGCTGCGCCACTGGTCCTCGGACCCGGCGGACGGCGTGCCGCCGCGCAGGGGCAGTGCGGAGAAGTCGGGGATCTCGGTGCCGCTCACGGGGCCACTCCCATCCGGTCGAGGGCGCCGGTCAGCACCGCGACCGCGTCGCAGCCGGCGTGGACGTGGTCGTCGGCGGCGCCGCCCGCGGTGCCGGGCCTGCCGGCGAGGTAGACGGTCGTCGCGCCGGCCGAGCGCAGGGCCGCGGCCACCGCCTCGGCCTGCTCCTCGTACAGGGCGTCGCTGGAGCACAGCACGGCCGTGCCGTCGGCGCCGCTCGCCGCGTACGCCGCGGCGGCGGTCGACGCGTCCACCGACACCGGGTCGTGGACCGGCTGGATGCCGCCCGCCTGGAACAGGTTCGCGGCGAAGGTGGCGCGCGCGGTGTGCGCGGCGGCCGGGCCGAGGGCGGCGAGGAAGATGCGCGGCCGGCCGCCCGTCGCGGCGAGGTGCCGGTCGCTGCGGGCGCGCAGCGCCTCGTACGCCTCGTCGCGCCGTACGCGGGGCAGGCCGCCGGTGGGCGCGGCGGCCTAC
>NZ_RPSE01000399.1:0-5580 GCF_003949955.1 Streptomyces sp. WAC05292 | reverse complement strand
CAACAGCACGGCGGAGCTGACCCGGCTGGCCATCGCCCTCGGACTGTGACGGCCCGGGCCGCTCGGCCCGTGCCGTCACAGTCCGAGGGCGATGGCCAGCCGGGTCAGCTCCGCCGTGCTGTTGACGCCCAGCTTGGCGCGGATCCGCCGCAGGTAGGCGTCGACCGTGTGCTTCGAGAGGCCCATGTGGCGGGCGGTCTGCAGGTAGGTGCGCCCTGCGGCGATGTGCCGCAGCGTCTCCTGCTCGCGCGGGGCCAGGGAGGTGGCGGTCGTCTCGCCCTGCGCGGTGGGGGTGGTGAGTGTGAGGCTCATGGCTTTTCCTCCGCCGAATGGGTTCGGCCGTCACTGCTCACGTCCTCGGAAGCAGAGGGACTCGTTACTGAATGTCCCTTTTGTCTCTTATGGAAAAGCCTGGCTCGGGACCTTCACCGCCATGTCCCCCGACTGTCACAGGCGCGTCACAGGCGCCGCGTCCGCTGGTCAGAAACCCAGGAGCGACTGCTCCGCCCAGATCGTCTTGCCCACCGCGGCGTGCCGCGTGCCCCAGCGCCGCGCGAGCTGCGCGACCAGCAGCAGACCCCGCCCGCCCTCGTCGAAGGTCCGGGCCCGCCGCATGTGCGGGGCCGTGCTGCTCGCGTCCGAGACCTCGCAGATCAGCGTCTTCTTCTCGTGGATCACGCGCAGCTGGATCGGCGGCTCCCCGTACCGGATCGCATTCGTCACCAGCTCGCTGACCAGCAGCTCCGTGACGAACGACGCCTCCTCCAGCCCCCACGCCGCCAACTGCTCGGAGGCGTTGCGGCGGGCCTGCCCCACCACGGACGGATCGGAGGAGAGGTCCCACACCACGACCTGGTCCGCATGCAGCGCCCGGGTCCGCGCCACGAGCAGCGCCACGTCGTCGTCGGGCTGGTGCGAGAGCATCGCCGTCAGCACCCTGTCGCACACCGTGTCCAGTGTCGAGGCGGGCCGGGCGAGCGCCCCGAACATGCTGTCCAGTGCCTCGTCGATGTCGTGGTCGCGCGCCTGGAGCAGGCCGTCGGTGTAGAGGGCGAGCAGGCTGCCCTCCGGCAGCTCCGTCTCGACCGTCTCGAACGGCAGCCCCCCCAGGCCCAGCGGCGGCCCGGCGGGCACGTCCAGCAGGTACACCGACCCCTCCGGCGAGACCACTGCCGGCGGCGGGTGCCCGGCCCGGGCGACGGTGCAGCCGCGGGTCACCGGGTCGTACACCACGTACAGGCAGGTGGTGCCGATTCCCAGCGCCGCCTCCCCGGCGCCCTGCCGGTCGCCCTCGTCGGCGGACAGGTGCAGGACGAGGTCGTCGAGGTACGTCAGCAGCTCGTCGGGCGGCAGGTCCACGTCGGCCAGGGTGCGCACCGCCGTCCGCAGCCGGCCCATCGTCGCCGTGGCCCGGATGCCGTGCCCGACGACGTCGCCGACGACCAGGGCGACGCGCGCCCCGGACAGCGGGATCACGTCGAACCAGTCGCCACCCACCCCGGCCTCCCCGCCGGCGGGCAGGTAGCGCGAGGAGATGTCCAGGGCGGCCTGGTCCGGCAGCGTCTGCGGGAGCAGACTGCGCTGGAGCGTCATCGTCGTCGTGTGCTCGCGGGTGTAGCGGCGCGCGTTGTGGATGCTGACGGCGGCACGCGTCGCCAGCTCCTCGGCCGCCCACAGGTCCTCCGACTGGAACGGCTCCCGGTGCTGGTGCCGGCCGAACACCGCCACGCCCAGCGTGATCCCGTCGGCGCGCATCGGAACGACCATCGTCGAGTGCGTCCCGTACTCGCTGATCCAGGACGCCCCCGGGTCCTCGGCCGCCCACGCGGCGATCGCCGGGTCCGAGGTCGCGTACACGGCGCCCCGGCCGGCCGCCAGGCACTCGGCCGGCGGGGAGAGCGGCGGATACACCGTCGTCTCCCCGACCGAGACCCGTGACTCCGGGCTGCCCTCCAGGATCGACCGCACCGCCATCCGGCACACCGCGACCGGTCCGGCCGGAAGCCCGGACGACGGCTCGTCGCCGCGCGGCGGGGGGTCCAGCAGGTCGACGACGGCGAAGTCCGCGAGCCGGGGCACCGCGACGTCGGCCAGTTCCTGCGCCGTGCGCGAGCTGTCCAGGGTGGTGCCGATGCGGGTGGCGGCGTCATCCTGCGGGACGAGCACCTGCTGCCGGGTCCCCTCGATGCCCGTCCTGTCGTGCGCGGCGAGGCACACCGCGTGCACCCGGCCCTCCGGGTCCCGCAGCGGGGCCAGCGAGGTCACCCAGCCGTGCTCGGTGCTCGCCCCGGGCGGCCGGATGAAGGCGTCCACGACCTGCGGCTCCCCGGTCTCCAGGACCTGCCGCATCCGCCGCTCCGTCTCGTCGCTCACCGGATCCGGCGCGATCTCCGGCAGGCGCAGGCCGAGCATCTGCGGCTCCGCCAGGGACAGGGTCCGCTCCATCCCGGTGTTCGCCCGCACCAGCCGCAGGTCCTCGTCGAAGACCGCGAGGAAGCAGGGCGACTGGGCGAAGGCCCACTCCCGCAGCGGGTCGCCCCAGCCGAGGCCCGCCGCGCCCGTCACGGCGGACACCACGAACCACTTCGCCGTTCCACCGGTCGAGGTCCAGCGGTGCGCGAGCAGCCCCACCTCCAGCCGGTGGCCGTCCCGGTGCCGCAGCGCGACCGTGCCGCTCCACCGGTCCTGCCAGGGCGCCACCCGCCGCGCCGACTCGGCCGGATCGTCCGCGAGCAGCTCGGCGGCCGGCCGGCCCACCGTCTCGGAGGCCTCGTAGCCGAGCAGCCGGCGCGCACCCTCACTCCACTCGGTGACGACGCCCTGCTCGTTGACGGTCGCCGCGGCCGTGTACGCCGGCCCGGACGGCGCCTCCGTACCCGCAGGCCGGTCACCCGGAGAGGTGGGAAGTCGCTCCATCGCCGCTCATCTCGCCCTCGCTCGTTCCTCTGCCGCTGTCCCTCGGGAACCTGCACGGCCAGGGGCTCCACACACCAGCATGATCCAGCGCGGCAGGGAGCACCAACGCAGTGCCGCCGCCGGTCGCCGCCCGGCCCGCCGCGGCTCCGGGCCCCGCGAGGACGAGGGCGAGCACCGCGCTCCCGGCCCGCCACGCCGCCGCGCGGCGCCCCCCGCCCAGCCGGGGCGGCCGCAGGCCGAGCAGCGGAACGCGGCGCGGGGCCGCCCCGAAGACGCTGCCCCGGTCCGCCTTGACGGCGGCCTCCTTCAGCGCCCACACCCCGGCCAGGACCTCCGGCCGGCCGCCGGCGACGAGCGCGGACTCGGGCGGGGACAGCACGTGCTCCGCAACCCTGCGCACCGCGTCGGCCGAACCCGTCTCGCACAGGTCCACCCCGACCGGCCGCCGGGCGAGCGCGGCGGCGGCATGGCCGGCGGTGTGGCTGATCGAGAGGTGCGCGCCCGGCACCGGGGCGCCGGCGACGAGGACGCGGGGGCTGCCGTCCTGGCGCGGCAGGACCTCCACGGCGGCCGCCGGGACCCCGTACGCCTGCGCGGCCAGCCGCTTGGCGAGCAGGCGGCCGGCCGTCCACTCGGCCCGCCGCCGGGCCGGCAGCGCGCTGAGCACGTCCGCCTCCGCCGGCGACAGCGGGGGCGCCGCCGCGAGGAGGACGGGCCGCGGGGCCGTCAGGAGGGCCGCCCCGCACCAGCGGTGGACGCGGCCCGGCGCGATCGGCGGGAAGACGGTGTCCACGGCGGCCTCAGGCGGCGTACGCCGGGTCGAGGCGCCGGTGCGCCCGCCCCAGCGCGGCCGCGGTCCGGCGGATCTGGTCGGGCGTGTGCTCGCTGGTGACGAAGAACCGCAGCCGGGCCAGCTCCTCGGGCACGGCCGGGTACAGGATCGGATTGACGCTGACACCCTCCCGGTACAGGGCCTCCGCGAGCCGCAGCGTCCGCGTCGAGTCGCCGACGATGCACGGCACGACCGGGGTGCCCCGGCTGACCCCGGTGTCGATGCCCGCCTCCCGGACCAGGCCGGCGAACAGCGCCGCGTTCTCCCGCAGCCGGGCGACCCGCTCCGGCTCCGCCCGCAGCAGCCGCACCGCCGCCAGGGCCGCGGCCGCGTCGGCAGGGGTCAGGCCGGCGCTGTAGACGAACCCGGGAACCGTGTACCGCAGGTACTCCACGAGCCGGCGGCTCCCCGCCACGTACCCGCCGCAGCTCGCCAGCGCCTTGGACAGCGTGCCCGACCAGATCTCCACGTCCGGGCGGTCGACCCCGAAGTGCTCGCCGACACCGCGGCCGGTCGCCCCGGTCGTGCCGATGCTGTGCGCCTCGTCGACCATCAGCAGGGCGCCGTGCCGGCACTTGACGGCGATCAGGGCGGGCAGGTCCGCGATGTCGCCGTCCATGCTGTACACGCCCTCCACGACGACGAGCACCCGGCGGTACCGGTGGCGGACCTGCTCCAGCAGCGCGTCGAGCGCGGCCGCGTCGTTGTGCGGGAACGGCCTGCGGGTCGCCCCGGAGAGACGGCAGCCCTGCAGGATGCTGTCGTGGGCCAGGGCATCGTGGACGACGAGGTCCCCGGGGCCGACGAGGTGCCCGATCACGGTCACGTTCGTGGCGTGGCCGTTGGCCAGGGAGACCGCGGCCTCGCAGCCCAGCAGGCCGGCGAGCTCGGAGTCGAGCTCCAGGTGCACGGGCCGGCTCCCGGACAGCAGGCGGCTGGCGGACGCCGAGGTGCCGTACCGCGTGATCGCCTCCCGGGCGGCCGCGCCGACCGCGGGGTGCGTGGCCATGCCGAGGTAGTTGTAGCCGGAGAACGACAGGAGCGTACGGCCCTCGATCACCGTCGTGTCGGTCATGCCGCCCTCGTGGACGAGGAAGTACGGGTTGCCCAGGCCCGCCCGGTCCAGGAGCGTGAGGCGCTCGGCGTGAGCCGCGATCTCCGGGAAGAAGTCGATCCGCGTGTGCTCCTCGGGCGGCGGGCCGGCGGTCGCGGGAGCCGGATCGGAGGCCGGCGCCCGTGCGGGCGGCGGATCGGCGGGCGGCGCGGCTTGCACGCGCTGGACGGGGAGCGCCCCGGCCGCGGGGCCGCCGGCCGCGCCGGTGACCGCCGCGCCCGCGACCGACGCGGCGAGCCCGCCGACGGTGGGGCGGTCCGCCGTGCGCTCGTCGAAGGTCCACTCCGGGTACTGCCGCTTCAGCGCCGTGAACAGGTCGGTGAGCATCAGCGAGTCGAAACCGAGGTCGTCCACGAGCAGCTGGTCGTCGCGCAGGTGCTCCACCGGGAAGGCGCTGACCCGGGCCACGTGCGCGAGGACGCCGGAGGAGGCGTCGCCCGCATCCGCGGAGGGTGCCGGGTCCGCGGCCGGCAGTGCGGTCCCAGGGTCGGCCGCGGGCTCCGGGGCGGGCAGCGCCCCGGTGAGGCGGGCGATCAGCGCCGCCTGTTCCCGGGCCGGCCGGAGCAGCTCCCGCACGGACTGGTCCGTCTCGCTCGCGGTGCAGGCCGACGAGGAGACCTGCCGGCGGCTCATGGGTGGCGTCGACGGCGTGTGGCCCGCGTGTTTCAACCAGCAGCGGCAGGTCGTCGTCAGCGGTACGCCGGAGGGGCTCGCAGCG
>NZ_RPSE01000398.1:0-5581 GCF_003949955.1 Streptomyces sp. WAC05292 | reverse complement strand
GGGGCGGCGACCGTTTCGACTCCGGCGGTCTCGGCCTCCACGGACGCGCGCCGCGCCCTGCGGCCACCCGGTCCACCCCGGACCGGACGGAAGGCCCCACCCCGCGGCGGTGATCCCGTGGGGGATGCGGGTCGCCGCCGAGGTGAGCTGGCGGCTGCTGCTGCTCGCCGGGATGCTGTGGGTCCTGATGAAGGTGATCAGCGAAGTCCGCCTGGTCGTCCTCGCGTTCGCCGCGGCCCTGCTCGTGACCGCGCTCCTCCAGCCGTTCGTCGTCCGGCTGCGCCGGCTCGGACTGCCGCGCGGCCTCGCGACGTCGGTCACCGCGGTCCTGGGCTTCGTCGTCATCGGGCTCGTCGGCTGGTTCGTGGTCTGGCAGGTCATGGAGAACCTGGACGACCTCTCGGACCGGGTCCGCGACGGCATCAACGAGCTCAAACTCTGGGCGCTGGACAGTCCGTTCCACGTGACCGAGAAGCAGATCAACGACATCGCCAAGAACCTCAGCGAGACCATCGGCACCAACACCGAGCAGATCACCTCCGCCGGCCTCCAGGGCGTCACCGTCCTGGTCGAGGTGCTGACCGGGATCCTCCTCGCGATGTTCTCGACGCTGTTCCTGCTCTACGACGGCGGCCGGATCTGGAGCTGGGCCCTCGGCCTCGTCCCCGCGGCCGCCCGCCCCGGCGTGGCCGGCGCCGGGCCGCGCGCCTGGCGGACGCTGACCGCGTACGTGCGGGGCACGGTCCTCGTCGCCCTGATCGATGCCATCTTCATCGGCCTCGGCCTCTACGTCCTGAACGTGCCGATGGCGGTGCCGCTCGCGGTGTTCATCTTCCTCTTCGCCTTCATCCCGCTCGTCGGCGCGGTCGTCTCCGGGGCGCTCGCGGTCGTCGTGGCCCTGGTGACGCAGGGCCCGGTCACCGCGCTGCTGGTGCTGGCCGTGGTGCTGGCCGTCCAGCAGATCGAGGGGCACGTCCTCCAGCCGTTCATCCTGGGCCGGGCCGTACGGGTCCACCCGCTCGCGGTGGTGCTCTCGGTGGCGGCGGGCGGCATGGTCGCGGGGATCGGCGGGGCGGTCGTCGCGGTCCCGCTGGTCGCGGTCACCAACACGGTCGTCGGCTACCTGAAGGCGTACTCGCGCGAGCAGCACCCGCACGGGGCCGCCGCGATCGACCCGGGCCCGCACGGGCCGACGGCAGCGGAGCAGGCCGCCCCGGAGGCCGGCAGTGATCAGCGAGCCTGAACTCGAAGGCGAGTGGGGCGCGGACCGGCCGGCCGGGCAGGCAGCACAGCCCGGGCAGGAGCCGGCGCAGAAGGCCGAGCGCGCCGCCGCACGCCGGCGGCCGTGGGCGTGGGCGCTGGCCGGGGCCGTCCTCGCGTCGGCCGGGTGGGCGGCCGTGCCGGAGCTCCGCGACCGCTACGCGGCGACGCCCCGCATCGCCTACCGGCACGAGGAGAACCTGTGCCGGCGGACGGGCCTGGAGGGGCTGGTGAAGGCGACCGCGCCCGTGATGACCCGCCACCCCAGCCACCGGGAGGGCCCGGCGGTGGACTGGGCGCACTGCGAGTACTTCACCGAGTGGGAGAAGGGCGGCACCTCCTACCACATGCAGGTCCTGGTCGAACTGCACAAGAAGGCGGACCCGGCGGTCGAGTTCGGCCAGGGCAGCGGCCTGTTCCCCGAGGCACTGTCGGCGGCGGCGGCCGCGGAGGCGGCCGAGGTGCCGGGGCTCGGGGAGCGGGCGCTGATGGTGGAGGCGCCCGCCTACATCAGCGGGCCGAGGCTCCGGGTCCTCGACGGCGGGGCGGTGTTCACGCTGTCCGTGACCTGGCTCGGCGACGTCGACAAGGGAGGCGGCACCCCCGGGCCGGACGAGGACGCCGTCAAGGCCGCGATGATCGAGGACATGCGCGCCCTGATGGGCGGCCTGCGCAAGTAGCGCCCGAACGGCAGGGGCCCCGCAGCCGGCGGACGGCTGCGGGGCCCCTCTCCCTGCACGGGCGGCTGCTACTCGGCGGCGAGGGCGGCCTCGGCGTCGAGGGTGACCGCGACGGCCTGGATCACCGAAGCGATCTTGAAGGCTTCCTGGATCGTCTCGCGGTCGACGCCGGCCTTGCGCAGCACCTGCTCGTGCGAGTCGAGGCACTGGCCGCAGCCGTTGATCGCGGAGACCGCGAGCGACCACAGCTCGAAGTCGACCTTCTCCACGCCCGGGTTGCCGATGACGTTCATCCGCAGGCCGGCCCGCAGCGTTCCGTACTCCGGGTCGGAGAGCAGGTGGCGGGTGCGGTAGAAGACGTTGTTCATCGCCATGACGGCCGCGGCCGACTTGGCGGCCGTGTACGCCTCGGGCGACAGGGCGGCCTTCGCCTCCGGCTCCAGCTCACGCAGGACGCGCGGGGAGCGGGCGGCGATGGCGCAGGACAGGACCGTGCCCCACAGCTGCTGCTGCGGCAGGCCGCTGTTGCCGATGACGGAGCCCAGGTTGAGCTTCAGGTCCTTGGCGAAGTCCGGTATCGAGGCCTTGAGGGAGTCGAGGGACATCCGTCACTCACCGGCCAGGAGGGCGCCCGCGTCGAGGGTGTCCTCGCCCTTGTTCCAGTTGCAGGGGCACAGCTCGTCCGTCTGCAGGGCGTCGAGGACCCGCAGGACCTCCTTGGGGTTACGGCCGACGGAGCCGGCGGTCACCATGGAGAACTGGATCTCGTTGTTCTGGTCGACGATGAAGACGGCGCGCTGCGCGAAGCCGTCCGCACCCTGCACGCCGCAGGCCTGCATCAGCTCGTGCTTGGAGTCGGCCAGCATCGGGAAGGGCAGGTCGCGCAGGTCGGCGTGGTCCTTGCGCCAGGCGTGGTGGACGAACTCGGAGTCGCCGGAGACACCGAGGATCTGGGCGTCGCGGTCGGCGAACTCGTCGTTCAGCTTGCCGAAGGCGGCGATCTCGGTCGGGCAGACGAAGGTGAAGTCCTTCGGCCAGAAGAACACCACGCGCCACTTGCCCTCGTAGGTCTTGTGGTCGATCTGCGCGAACTCCTTGCCGGCCTCGAGCGAGACGCAGGCGGTCAGATCGTAGGTGGGGAACTTGTCACCGACAGTGAGCACGTGCTCTCCTTGCAGCAGGAAAAACGCCCTCTTTGGGCGTCTTCCGAGGGGGTTGGACGTATCTCACATGCTGACACAGCTGCATTGATTGCAGAAATAGCTAGTCTTGTGGTGGGTGATCGGAGGTACCTATCAGTGGCGGTCAGTAATAAGGCGACCAAGCAGGCGACGCTCGCGCAGCTGCGCGCCTTCGCCGCCGTCGCCGAGCACCTCCACTTCCGCGACGCGGCCGCCTCCATCGGCATGAGCCAGCCCGCCCTCTCCGGCGCCGTCTCCGCGCTGGAGGAGGCCCTCGGCGTCCAGCTCCTGGAGCGCACCACCCGCAAGGTGCTCCTCTCCCCGGCCGGCGAGCGCATCGCCGCCCGCACCCGTTCCGTCCTCGACGCCATGGGCGGGCTCCTGGAGGAGGCCGAGGCCGTACGCGCCCCCTTCACCGGGACCCTGCGCCTCGGCGTGATCCCCACCGTCGCCCCCTATCTGCTGCCGACCGTCCTGTCGCTGTTCCACCGGCGCTACCCCCGCATGGACCTCCAGGTGCACGAGGAGCAGACCTCCTCCCTGCTCGACGGCCTGGCCGCCGGCCGCCTGGACCTGCTGCTGCTCGCCGTGCCGCTCGGCGTCCCCGGGGTGACCGAACTCCCCCTCTTCGACGAGGACTTCGTCCTCCTCGCCCCCCGCGAACACCCCCTCGCCGGGCGCCGCGACATCCCCCGCGAGGAGTTGCGCGGCCTCCAGCTGCTCCTGCTGGACGAGGGCCACTGCCTGCGCGACCAGGCCCTGGACATCTGCCGCGAGGCCGGGCGGACCGACGGGGCCGACGTCACCACGACCGCCGCCGGGCTCTCCACCCTCGTACAACTGGTCGCCGGGGGACTGGGCGTCACCCTGTTGCCGCGCACCGCGCTGCGCCTGGAGACCGCCCGCAACGAGCACCTGGCCACCGGGTACTTCGCCGAGCCGGCGCCCTCCCGCCGGATCGCCCTCGCGATGCGGACGGGCACGGCCCGCCAGGAGGAGTTCCGGGCCGTCGCCGCCGCCCTGCGCGAGGCCGTCCGACCGCTGCCGGTCTGGCCCGCCGAGTAGGCCGCCGGCCGCCGCGGAGGAGCGCGTGCGGCCATTCGTGGGGACCCCGCGCGGCGGGCGCGGAGGCTCGGCCGCGGCCCGCGGGCCGGCTGGCACTTTGAGGTGCACGCTCCGGCCCTGCTCCCCCGAAAGGCGCCCCATGCACGCACCCCCCGCAGACACCGCCGCGCTCCCGCCGCAGCAGTCCGGTGCGCCGGGCCGGGCGGGCCCGCTGGCGGCCGGCGGCCCGCCGGCCGCCGGCCGGAGCGGGCCGCCGCCGCTGTGGATGTGGGCCCTCGTCTCGGGGCTCTTCCTCGCCTACGCCACGCTCTCGCTGCGCACCCACGAGCGGCTGCTGTCCCACAGCTTCGACCTGGCGATCTTCGAGCAGGCCGTCCGCTCGTACGCGGAGGGCCGCCTGCCGGTCTCCGAGGTCAAGGGGCCCGGCTTCCCCGTCCTCGGCGACCACTTCTCCCCGGTCCTCGCCCTGCTGGCCCCCGCCCACCTGCTGTTCCCGTCGGCGCGGACGCTGCTCGTCGCGCAGGCCGCCCTGATCGCGGCGAGCGTCCTGCCCCTCGCGCTGTGGGCGCGGCGGGCGCTCGGCGGCGCGGCTGCCGCCGTCATCGGCCTCGCCTACGGGCTGTCCTGGGGCGTCGCGAACGCGGTGGGCTTCGACTTCCACGAATGGGCCTTCGCCGTCCCGCTCCTGGCCTGCTCGCTGGCCGCCCTCGGCCAGGACCGGCCGCGCGCCGCCGCGCTGTGGGCGCTGCCGCTGCTGCTGGTCAAGGAGGACATGGGCGCCACGGTCGCCGCCATCGGCCTGCTCATCGCCTGGCGCGGCGGGCCGGGCCGGCGGCGGCTCGGGCTCGCCACCGCCGCCGCGGGCGCCGCCTGGACACTGCTCGCCGTGCTCGTCGTCCTGCCCGCGCTCAACCCCGGCGGGGAGTACTTCTACGCCGGCTTCCTCGGCGGATCCGGCGGCGCGGACGGCGGCTTCGCGGCGCTGCTGCACAAGGGGACGCTCGGGCTCGTCACCCCGGACGAGAAGGCGGTGACGCTGGTGCTGATCCTCGCGCCGACCCTCTTCCTCGCCCTGCGCTCGCCGCTGCTGCTGGTCGCCGTGCCGACGCTGCTGTGGCGCGGCCTGTCCGACTACGCGCCGCACTGGGGCACCGGCTACCACTACTCGCTCACGGCGATGCCGGTCGTCTTCGCGGCGTTCGTCCACGCCCTGGAGCGGCGCGGCACGACGGGCCCGGGGCTGCGCCGGGCCCTGGCCGGCGCGGCGGGCGTCTGCCTGCTGCTGCTCCCCGGGTCCTCCCTGGGGAAGCTGGCCGAGGCGGAGATGTGGCGGGCCGAGCCGCGGATCGCGGCCGCCCACCGGATGATGGCGCGGATCCCCGACGGCGCGCAGGT
>NZ_RPSE01000397.1:0-5584 GCF_003949955.1 Streptomyces sp. WAC05292 | reverse complement strand
GGGCTGCGCCGGGGAGGGCTCGGGAGCGGGCGGCTCGGACTGTGTCTCGCGCAGGTTCGGGCGCTCCTGCGACGGGGGTGCGGACGGCTGCGGTGCGGGGCTCTGCCCGGACGGCGGGGCCGGGCGCTCGGTCTCGGGGTCCCGGAGGTCGGGACGGTCGGGCGACGCGGGCGCGGACGGGGATTCGCGGTCCGGGGTCTCGCGGTTCGGGGACTCGGGCGCGGGCGGCCGGCTCTCCCGTACGCGGGGGCGCTCGGAGGCCGGCGACTGCGGAGCCGGGCTTTCGGGCTTCCCGGTCTCGCGGCCCGGAGGGGTCTGCGGCTCCCGGGTCTCGTGCCCGGGCGAGCGGGGGTCGCGGGTCTCGTGGCCGGGGGAGTACGGGTCGCGGGACTCGTGGGGAGACCTCGTCGCGGGCGGCTCCGTCACGGGCGGGGCCGTCGGCGGCAGCGGCCAGTGCTTCGGCGGCGGCTGCGTCTTCCTGTCGTGCCTGCCGTGGTCGCCCGATTGCCGGCTCACCCACTGCCGGTCCTTCTGGTCGAAGATGACGAAGACCTTGACCGGCGTCTCCGAGCGGTTGACCACCACGACGTTCTGCGGTCGGTAGCCCGGCCAGCTCTTCCCCTTCTGCTCGGGGGTGCCGGCCTGCGGGACCGCGCGGCTCAGCGGGTTGCCGCAGGCGCAGCGCACTTTCGGCTCGCCGTGGCTGTCGACCAGGACGGCCGTGCCGGACTGGAGGACCGCCTGGTAGCCGGTGGCCGCGCCGCTGCGGTAGCCGTGGTTGGTGACGCGGGTGTCCGAGCGGAGCTGTACGGGCGTCAGCGAGCGCAGGTAGCCGGGTACGGCGGTCTCCTCGACCTTCAGGGCGGAGGCGAAGGCCTTGTTCTTCGCCCGGTCCGAGCCGAGGTAGCGGATCTGCTTCTCCACGTCGCAGCTGGCGAGGTTGCGGCTGCCGCCGTACAGGCCGGGCTCCGAGCCCGCCACGCTCGTGAGGGTCCGGGCGGCCGTCGGGGCCACGCGGGGCGCCGCGGCGGGCAGCGCGGTCGTCGCGTGGGCAGTGGAGGGGGTGAACGGCTCCTCGCCGGTGGAGCCGGTGGGCTCCAGGATCACCTCTCCGGCCGCGGTCTGCTGTCCGCCGCCGCCCCCGCCGTCGGGCCGGGTGAAGACGACCGCCAGGACTCCGGCGACCACCGCCGCCCCGGTCACGGTCGCGATCCGCGGCACCGAGCGCCACCACGGGCGCCCGCCGCCGCCCGGCCCCTGCTCCGGACCGCCGGGACCGCCGGGCCCTCCCGGAACTCCGGGACCTCCCGGCCCGCCGGGGCCGCTGCCGCCTCCGCCTCCGCCTCCTCCCCCGCCGACCGTCGGCGGGGGAGGAGGCGGGATCGGCCTCGTCGCGTCTTCGGACGGGCGGCCGGAGAGCGGGCCTGAGGGCGGGCCGGTGGGGCGCTCGGAGCGCGGTTCGGAACTCACCGTTTCCCTCCCACCCGGCACCGGCACCGCACGTCCGACCGGTCGCCCCGGCCGCGCCCATGCCGCCTTCCATGCCCAATGTGTGGGTTTGTCTGCTAGCACACATTGTGCGCCCCGATCCCGAGGAATCCCCAACCCGATCACCGCGTCGTCGCCCTGCGCCCCTCACTGGCCGACGGGGCCGGCGTCTCGGCCGAGTACGCCGCCCTCGACGAGCGGCTCGCGGTCCGGGCGCCGGCCGGCGTCCCGCTGGAACACGCCGCCGCCCTGCCGCCGGCCGCGCTGACCGCGGAGCAGGCCCTCGACCGTCCCGGCCCCGGCTTCGCGGGCCGGCTCCTCGTCTGCGGCGCCGCCGGCGCGGTCGGGGGATACCTCGTCCGGCCGGCCGCCCTGCGCGGCCTGCACCCGGCCGCCCTCGCCCGCCCCGGCGACGCGGAGGCCGTACGCGGGCTGGGTGCCCCCGAGGTGTTCACCGGGGCCGCGCCCCCGCCGGCAGGCGCGTACGACGCCGTCATCGACGCGGCGGGGCGGCCGCGGACGGTCCAGGCCGTGCGCGACGGGGGGCGCTGCGTGTCCCTGACGCCGTTCGCCGTACCGGATCCCGAGCGGTCCGTCGACGCCGAGGTGTACGGCGTGCGGACCGACCCCGCCATGCTCGACACGCCGGCGCGCCGCGTCGAGGACGGGCACCCGGCGCTGCGGATCGCCCGCGTGCTGCCGTTCGAGGAGGCGCCCCGGGCGCACGCCCTGCCGGAGGCGGGCGGGACCCGCGGCAAGATCGTGCTGACGCCGGGGTCCTGACGCCTTCCGGGCCGCCCGGGCCGCGGCCGGGTGCGGGACTCAGCGCCTGCGCGGCCAGGCCGGGCGGCGCCGGGAGGTGCGCGGGCCCCGCCCCGACAGCGGGGCGGGGGCCAGGGCGAACGAGACCGCGATGTGCGCGCCGCCCAGCGGGCCGCGGCCGATGCGCACGGAGCCGCCCGCGGCGGTGGCCGCCCGGTGCGCGATGTCGAGCCCCAGCCCGGTGGAGCCGGTGCTGCTGCCGCGGGAGAGGGCCCGGTCGGGATCCGGGATGCCGGGCCCGCCGTCCTCCACGACCAGCTCGACGGCCAGCGCCGACCGCACGACGCGCACGCCGAGCGGCGTGCCGGGCGGGGTGTGCCGGAAGACGTTCCCGATCAGGGCGTCGACCACGGCGGCGACATCGTCCTCACTGAGCGCCACCGGCGTGGGCTCCGGGGTGAGGTCCAGGGAGCACTCCCGTTCCTGGTGCCCGGCCAGCACCGTCCAGAACGCCGTCCGCCCGCGCACCACCTCGGCCGCCTCGCAGCGCGGCCCGGCCCCCGCCGCGCCGGCCGGCCCCCGCCCCGCGGCGGGCTCGGCGCCGAGGAGGCCCTGGCCCATGGGACCCACGGCGAGCGGGGTGCGCGCCGCCGCGATGATGGCCTGGAGCTCCGCCTCCAGCTCGCCGACGGCCGCCTCGACCCGTGCGGACTCCGGCGTGCCCGCCATCCGCTCCGACGCCAGGTGGAGGGCGGTCAGCGGGGTTCGCAGCCGGTGCGACAGGTCGGCGACCAGCTCGCGCTCCACCGCCAGGAGCTCGGTCATGCGGTGGGCCATCGCGTTGAACGCGACGCCCGCCTCGCGGAGCTCCTTCGGGCCCATCGGATCCACGCGGGTGTCCAGATCGCCCTCGCCGAGGGCGCGCGAGGCCTGCGCGAGCCGCTTCGAGGACCGCACGACCTTCGCGCCCAGGCGGTCGGCGACGAGGACCGAGCCGGCGATCAGCCCGACCGCGAGGAACGCCATGACCGCCCAGGACTCCGCGACCCCGCGGGTCAGCTCCTCCTCGGGGACGAAGTTCTCGACGACGGCGACCCGGTCGCCGGGCAGCACGACCGGCTGGAGGCACATCCAGCCGCCCGGAACCTCCTGGGAGATCGACTCCCGCCCCGTGCGGGCCCGTTCGAGGAGCGCGGCGGGCGCCTTCGACCTGCCGAGCGCGCCGGCGTCGGGGAGGTGGACGACGAGGTGCTCGCCCCCGTCCAGGCTGGCGGCCGACTCCCGCAGTGCGGCCGGCTCGGTGGTCAGCGCGAGGACCGGCGCCAGCGCGGCGGCGCGCTGCTCGGCCTCGGTGACCCCCTGCTCCCTGACGAGCGACATCACGAGGAGGGCCAGCGGTATGAGGAAGGACAGCGCGACCATCGAGGTCACGGCGAGCGCCACTCCGGCCAGCGAGCGCCTCAACGGGGGGCCACCAGCTTGATCCCGACGCCGCGGACGGTCCTCAGGTAGCGCGGGGCCGCCGCGCGTTCGCCGAGCTTGCGGCGCAGGGACGACAGGTGCACGTCGACGGTCTGGTCGTCCACGTACGGCTCGCGCCACACCTCGGTCAGCAGGCGGCGCTTGGAGACGACCTGCCCGGCGTGCCGGGCCAGGAACGCCAGCAGGTCGAACTCCCTGCGGGTGAGCCGCAGCTCGCGGCCGGCGAGGAAGGCGGTGCGGGCGCCGGGGTCGACGACGAGTTCGCCGACGGTGGCCGGCTGCGGGGCGGCCGATGCGGCGGCCGGGGCCGCCCCGGCGCCGGCGCCGGCGGGCGCGACGTGGCTGGTGCGCCGCAGCACCGCGGCGAGGCGTGCGATGAGCTGCCCGCCGGAGAACGGCTTGACCAGGTAGTCGTCGGCGCCCGCGTTGAGGAGCTTGATGATCTCGGTCTCGTCGTCCCGTGCGGTGGCCACCAGCACGGGCACCGAGGATATTCCGCGGATCATCCGCAGGGCGTCCCCGCCGTCGAGGTCCGGCAGCCCCAGGTCGAGGACCACCGCGTCGACCGGCGCCTGGGTGAGCTCCCGCAGCCCGCCGAAGCCGTCGGCCGCGCTCCGCACGGCGTACCCGTGCTCCGCCAGGACCTCGATCAGTGACTGGCGGATGCTGGGGTCGTCTTCCACGACCAGGACGCTGGGCATGGGGGACACCTTAGGGGTTGGGCCGGAGCGGTCCGAGGGGAGGCCTAGCGGGGCGCGAACACCGGGCCTTCGGCGGTGACGCGCAGGTGGACGGGCCGGTCGGAGACGGGGATGGTGCAGCCGTCCTCGGTGCTGCAACTGGCGTATCCGAGCAGCACGGTGGCCTCTCCGGTGCCGTCGGCGCGGACCGGCAGCGTCGTGGTGACCGGGCCGTCGGGATAGACGGGGACGGGGGCGCCGACTCCGGGCACGCTGATCGAGCGCACCTCCGCTGCGGCGGCCAGCTCCCCCTCGGCACGCAGCGCTCCGGTGACGGAGACCGCGGTGGGGCGGCCGACGCCCTCGACGCCGGTGGCCGGCAGGTCGGTGCTGTACAGGTGGAACCCCTTCTCCTCGGGGGTGAAGACGGCCTTGAGGGTGCCCTTCGCGTCGCGCCAGTCCGCTATCGAGAGCGTGACGGTGACGCCCTTGTCGGTGAAGCTCGCCGTGGGCGCCTGCTCGGCGGCGCCTCCCGCCTGCTCGGCGCCCTGGCCGCCGCAGGCGGTGAGTCCGGCGAGGCAGAGGAGGGCGGCGGCGAGGCGCGCCGGACGTGAACGGCCTGTCCTCGCGTGGGCGTTCGAGCGGATGGTCTGGGGCATGTGTGTCACCTGTGTCGTGTGTGCCATATGTATGTCTTCGTGTGCGGTTGTTTGATACGGGGACCGGTCAGAACGCCGCGGTGGAGTCCGCGCTCCACAACTGCAGGCGCAGCACCCACGGGTAGTGCCGCTTGACCAGCCCGAACGCCCCCAGTGCGCGCCGGAAGGCGAGCGCGGCCAGGACGAACGGCAACCCCAGCGCCAGACAGTAGGCGGCCATCAGCAGCGCCCCGCGCGCGGCACTGGCCTCCGTCCAGGCGAGGGCCTGCACGGCCCCCAGCGTCGGCCCGGTGCACGGCGTCCAGCCGGCCGCGAACACCGCGCCCAGCAGCGGCGCCCCGGAGAGCCCCAGCGCCGGGCGCCGGTGGCTGCGGAACTCCCGCTGCGTGAAGCCCGGCAGGAAGCCGGTGAAGGCCAGGCCCATGACGATGGTGAAGACGCCGAGCACCTGCGTCAGCGCCTCCTGGTGCGCCGGCAGCGTCCGGCCGAAGTAGCCGAACAGGGCGCCGCCGG
>NZ_RPSE01000396.1:0-5591 GCF_003949955.1 Streptomyces sp. WAC05292 | reverse complement strand
GCCTTCGCCTGAGGGGCCCCGCCCCGGCCCGGACGGCACGCCGGACATGGGCCGAAGGGGGGACGCCTGCGGCGCGGCGGCCCCCACCGCCCCGCCCGCACCACAGATTCGACGGCATGGACAACACGGCCGTCGTGGTCATCGACATGCTCAACCCCTACCGGCACGAGGACGCCGACCTGCTGGTCCCGTCCGTCCGCACCGCACTGCCCCGCATCGTGGAACTGCTCTCCGCCGCCCGGGCCGCGCAGGTGCCCGTCATCTACGTCAACGACAACTTCGGCCAGTGGCGCTCCCACCACGGCCAGATCATCGACGTCGCGATGGCCGGCGCCCACCCCGAACTGGTGGAGCCGGTCCTGCCGGACGAGGACTCCCTCTTCGTCGTCAAGGCCCGCCACTCGGTGTTCTTCGAGACGCCGCTGGCCTACCTGCTGGGCACGATGGACGTCGGCCGCCTGGTGCTCGTCGGGCAGGTGACCGAGCAGTGCGTGCTCTACTCGGCGCTCGACGCGCACATCCGCCACCTCGACGTCGTCGTCCCCCGGAACGCGGTCGCCCACATCCACGCGGACCTCGCCGAGGCGGCCCTGCGGATGATGGCGGAGAACATGGGCGCCCGGGTCGTCGACGGCCCGGGCGAGCTGTGGCCGCAGCCCCCGGCGGAGTGAGCGCGCCCCGGCCGGCGGAGGGATTGCGGGGCCGGCAGGCGGGCAGGCGCGGACCGCCCCGGATCCCACGCGCCCCGGATCCCACGCCCCGGGCCCCACGCCCCGGGCGCAGCACCCTCGCACAGTCAGGAGGACAGGCCCATGACACAGCCCCAGCCCGCCCCCCGGGCGGCCGTGGTCACCGGCGCGGACTCCGGCATCGGCCGGGCGACCGCCGCCCGACTCGCCGAGGCAGGGATGGACGTCGGCATCACCTGGCACACGGACGAGGCCGGAGCCCGGGAGACGGCCGCCGAGGTGCGCGGCCACGGCAGGAGGGCTGCCGTCGCCCGCCTGGACCTCACCGACCTGCCGGCCGCCGCACGGGTCGTCGACGACCTCGCCGACGAACTCGGCCGCCTCGACGTCCTGGTCAACAACGCGGGCACCGGCACGGCCACCCCCTTCCTCGACATCGGCCTCGGCACCCTGCGCGAGGTGCTCGACGTCGACCTGGTCGGCCCGTTCCTGTGCTCCCAGCACGCCGCCCGCCGCATGATCGCCCAAGGCGGCGGGGGCCGCATCGTCAACGTCACGTCCGTGCACGAGCACCAGCCCCGCGTCGGCTCCGCACCGTACTGCGCGGCCAAGGGCGGCCTCGGCCTCCTCACCCAGGTGATGGCGCTCGAACTCGCCGAGCACGGCATCACGGTGAACGCCGTGGCCCCGGGCGAGATCGCCACCCCCATGACCGGCCAGGAGGACACCGACGTGCACCGCGAGCACCGCCCCGGCGTCCCCCTCGGCCGCCCCGGCGACGCCCGCGAGGTCGCCGCCGTCATCGCCTTCCTGGCCGGCCCGGACGCCTCGTACGTGACGGGCGCCTCCTGGGCGGTCGACGGCGGCATGCTCCGCATGGGCCCGATGGCCGGCTCCCATCTGCAAAGCGGGGACTGGCGCCGGCCCGGCGGGCGCTGATGCCGCCGGCCCCCACCGGACCCCGGCCCGGGCCCCGCGCCCGCAGAGCCCTCACCGGGCCTGGAGCCGGTGGAGCCGGAACTCCCCCAGCGGCAGGTCGAGGACGAGCGACCGGACCAGGTAGCGGCCGCGGGGGATGTCGACCCGCACGGTGCACTCCTCTTCCGTCTCCGCGCCGGGCACCCCGGAATCGATGAGGAAGTAGCGCCCGCCCAAGGAGATCTCGAAGGCGTCCTGCCATCCCGGTGCGCCCAGGGCCCGCTCCACCTCCCCGGGGACGTCGATCCCCTCGTCGGATCCGGCGTCCTGGACGAAGACCATGCTCTCTGGCAGGTAGGCCACGGGCAGGGCTTCGCCGCCGATGGTGAGGACCTCTCCGTGGCCGGGGAGCGCGATCCTGCCGACGCAGGCCCCGAACACCTCGTCCGCCTCGGTCCCGGCCCACCCGTCGAGACGGCTCGCGGGACACAGCGCGTAGTAGCCGAAGTCCGTCCCGTCGAGCCACGTGACCGCATTGCGCACAGGCATTCGATTCCTCCGCCCTGATCGGCGCCCCTGTCGACCGGACGGTCTAGAAGGCGCGCAGCAGGGGCTCTCCGTGCGGGGCGGCCGACCAGGCCGCCGTGGCCCGTTCCAGCTTGTCCGGGTTGACCTGGCTGCGGAACGCGGCGATGCCCTCCGGGGTGACCTGAAGGCAGATGACCCCGATCACCCGGCCGTCGACGACCGCCACGACGGCCGGTTCGCCGTTCGCGGTCGTCGCGTACATGTCCGCCGCGCCGCCGACCAGCTTCCGTTTCGCCGGGGCCGGCTTGAACAGGCCCCGCATGAACCTGGCGACCGCCACCGCGCCCTCGAAGGCCCTCGCACGGGCCGGGACCTTCCCGCCGCCGTCGCCGACCGCGATGGCGTCCGCGGTCAGCAGCCGCACCAGCGGCTCGGTCTCCCCGCTCGTCGCGGCCGCGAGGAACTCCTCCACCACCCGCCGGGCCGCCGCCCGGTCGATCTCGGTACGGGCCCTGCCGTCCGCGAGGTGCTTCTTGGCCCGGTGGAAGATCTGCTGGCTGGCCGCCTCCGACAGGTCGAGGATCTCGGCGATCTCCCGGTGCGGGTAGTCGAAGGCCTGCCGCAGCACGTACACCGCCCGCTCGTTGGGCGACAGCCGCTCCATCAGCACGAGTACCGCGTACGACACGGATTCGCGCTGCTCCGCGGTGTCCGCCGGGCCGAGCATCGGGTCCCCCTCCAGCAGCGGCTCCGGCAGCCACTGGCCGACGTACGTCTCGCGGCGGGCGCGGGCCGAGGAGAGCTGGTTCAGGCACAGGTTGGTGAGGACCTTCGTCAGCCACGCCTCGGGGACCTCGATGAGCGAGACGTCCGCGGCCTGCCAGCGCAGGAACGTCTCCTGCACGGCGTCCTCCGCCTCGCCCGCGGATCCCAGCATGCGGTAGGCGATGGCCTCCAGGCGCGGCCTCGCGGCCTCGAAGCGGTCGACGTCGTCCATGGTCAGCGGCATGCCCCGATCCTAGTGCGCGGACGCGGCGCGCCCGGAGGGGGAGGGGCCGACCGCCGTGCACCGCAAGGCGGTTGGGGCGCCGCCCCGGCTCACGCGCGCCGCTCCGCGCCCTCCCGCCCGCGCCGGGCGAAGCGGCCGGCGCGCCGGGTGCGGGTGTGCCGGTCGAGTTCCTCCAGGAGGCGCTGCGAGCGCTTGTCCACGCCCAGTTCGTCCAGTACCCGGTCCAGTTCGGCGAGGAGCGCGCCCTGCAGCTGCCACTCTGCGGGATCCTCCTGCACCTTCGCCAGCATCAGGTCCGCGAGCCGGTCCCGGCTCGCCCGGGCCACCAGCAGTTCCCCCGCCAGCCGCTCCTCCGCCTTCTCCGCGTTGGCGCTGACCTGCGCCGTGATCAACTGGGCGAAGCTCTCCACGGCCCGGGCCGTGTGGTCCAGCAGTTCCCGCAGCGCCGCCTTGACCTCGGCGGTGAACAGCGGGCTGTCGGGCCGTGCCTTCGCCAGGTCGGTCAGCGTCCGGCAGGCCACGCGCAGGACCACCGCGCAGATCTCCAGCGTGTCCAGGCCGGTCCGCAGCACCAGCCGGAACAGCAGGCCCTCCTTGACCCGCGGGTTCATCCGCAGGCTGTCCTCCGCCTGGCGCAGGGCCGCGTCCACCAGCGCGATGTCGTTGTCGAGGCGCCTCGCCTCGTGGAGCCGGGCCGCGGCCTCCTCCACCTTCGCGGGACCGGACGGCCAGTCCTCGCCGAGGTGGCCGAGCAGCCGGCTCATCCGGGCCGCGAGGTCGGTGATCGCGCTGCTCGCCGGGCCGACCCACACCGGAGGCGCGACGAGCAGGTTGATCAGCAGTCCGACGGCCGCCCCGATCAGCGTCTCCAGCACCCGGTCCCAGGCCGTGTCCGCCACCTGGGTGACACCCAGCACCAGCATGGCGCTGATCGCCACCTCCGGCACGAACTCGTCCACCCGCACCAGATGGCCCACCAGCAGCGACGCCAGGATGACCAGGCCGAGGCTCCACCAGGTCAGGCCCACCAACACACTGAAGCCGATGGCGATGAGCACCCCGGCGACCACGGAGTTCACCCGCCTGATGCCGGTGGTCAGCGTCGAGTAGAGGGTGACCTGGACGACGAGCAGCGCGGTCAGCGGGGCGGTCAGCGGCGCCGGCTCACTGCTCAAACGCAGCGCGATCACGTAGCTGATGACGGCGGCGGCGGTGGAACGCAGCGCCTGCACCGCGACCGGTTCGCGGTGCCGGCGGGCGAAGCGGGAGAGGGTATTGATCATCTGGGGCATACCTGCCCGCATTCCCCGGCCGGACCCCCGGGTGACAGGGGCGGCCGGGTTTTTACCTCCTTGGCCGCCCCCGCCGCACGCGCCTCCCGTTCGGCATCCGCGTACGACACCGCAGGCCGGCGATAGCGCGGCCCGGCCCGGGGTATACGTCCGCCATGGACGCGCAGGGGCAGGAGCAGGAAGAAGACGGCCGGCGGCACGACCCGGAAGGGCAGGCGCCGGGCCCCGAGGACGCGCTCCTCGAAGGGCTCAGCATCGACGCCAGCCGACCCGAGCAGCCGGTCCTGCTCGACGCCGACGGGCAGCCGATCCGCACCTGGCGGGAGAACTACCCGTACACCCGCAAGATCCGCCGGCCCGAGTACGAGCGCGCCAAGCGCATCCTGCAGATCGAACTGCTGAAGCTCCAGCGCTGGGTCAAGGACACCGGCGCCCGGGTGGTCGTGATCTGCGAGGGCCGCGACGCCGCCGGCAAGGGCGGCACCATCCAGCGCTTCACCGAACGGCTCAACCCCCGCGGCGCCCGCATCGTCGCCCTCGACAAGCCGACCGAGCGCGAGGCCGGACAGTGGTACTTCCAGCGCTACACCGCCCACCTGCCCGACCGCGGCGAGATCGTCTTCTTCGACCGCTCCTGGTACAACCGCGCCGGCGTGGAACGCGTCATGGGCTTCTGCACCGACGAGCAGTACGAGCGCTTCCTGCACCAGTGCCCCGCTTTCGAGGCGATGCTCGTCGAGGACGGCATCCTGCTGGTCAAGTTCTGGTTCTCGGTCTCCCGCTCCGAACAGCGCACCCGCTTCGCGATCCGGCAGGTCGACCCGGTGCGCCAGTGGAAGCTCTCGCCGACCGACCTCGCCTCCCTGGACCTGTGGGATGCCTACACCGACGCGAAGGTCGCCATGTTCCGAGCCACCGACACCGAGCACGCGCCCTGGACCGTCGTGAAGAGCAACGACAAGCGGCGCGCCCGCCTGGAGGCGATCCGCAGCCTGCTGTGGCGGATCGACTACGCCAGCAAGGACGAGAAGGCGGTGGGCCACCCCGACCCGCTGATCGTCGGCTCCGCGGACACCCTTCTGGAGGCGGGCGAGGAGCCGGCGGACCTGTCGCCCACCCCCCTGAGCGGGTCACCCACCGGCCCCGGCCAGCACC
>NZ_RPSE01000395.1:0-5641 GCF_003949955.1 Streptomyces sp. WAC05292 | reverse complement strand
TCGTCGAGCTCGGCAAGCAGAACGGCAAGCGGATCCGGGAGGACTCGATCCAGCGCTTCAAGGGTCTGGGCGAGATGAACGCCGAGGAGCTGCGCGTCACCACCATGGACGTCGACCACCGCGTGCTAGGCCAGGTCACCCTGGACGACGCCGCCCAGGCCGACAACCTGTTCTCCGTGCTCATGGGCGAGGACGTCGAGGCCCGGCGCTCCTTCATCCAGCGCAACGCCAAGGACGTCCGCTTCCTCGACATCTGAGTCGGCTCTCACGGCCGCCCGGGTCGTGAGCCCTCCTGCGTGCCGGTTTCCGGGAGCGGATACAGCCCGGGCACCGGGACCTTGATCGGCTCCTGGGTGGTGCGGGCGATCACGACGACCGCCGGCTCGTCGGGGTCGGGGTTCTCCTCGCGGTGCGGGACGAAGGGCGGGACGAGGAAGAAGTCGCCGGGGCCGCCCGCGAGGCGGACCTCCCCGGTGCCGTCGTGGAAGACGAACACCGGGTGGCCGCTGACCACGTAGATGCCCGCCTCCGACTCGCCGTGGTGGTGGTTGTCCGTTGCGCTCAGCGGCGGGTTCTCCACCAGGCCCATCCAGAGCCTCCGCGAGCCGACGGTGCCGCCGCTGATGGCGGCGTGGCCGTCCCCTTCGCCGGGGCGTACGCGGTGGACCCGGTTGCGCACCTGCGCGCGGTGGCGGGCATTCAGCGCGGTCGTGGTCTCTTCATGGGTGGTCATCGTGTTGCAGCCTCCGTGTTCGGCGGTCTCTGCCGGACCCCAGGCTGCAACCTCCCCCAGGAGGCGGCAACGGTCGTTGCCGTTTCGGCAAAGCCGGTGTCAGCCCGCCTTCTTGCGGTCGTACGGCATCGTCGCGAAGGGCACCGCCAGGCCGGCCCAGAACAGGATTTCCGGCACACTGCGGTCGGTCCACGGAATCTGCGATATCAGCAGTGCGCAGAGCATGGTCCATGCCGCCTGGGCGACGACGATCCGGGCCCAGCGGCCGCGGCGGACGAGGGAGCCGATGGCGAGCTGCACTCCCCTGCGCATCCGGCTGTAGCGGAACAGCGCGCCGAACCCCCAGAGCGCGGCCATGACCGTCAGCACCCAGAGACGGTTGCCGAGCGGTACGGGCAGCTCCCGCAGGACCGGGTCCTTGGCCGTGGCGAAGAGGTCGATCATCACGCCCGCGGCGGCCAGGCAGGCGAGCGCGAGCCAGCGCGTTCCCCGCAGCAGGCGGTAGGCGGCGTCGTCGAGGCCGCCGCGCAGCATCGCGGAGTGCGGTGCGCCCGCGAGGCCGGCGGAGTACATCTCCGCGGCCCGGGCGGCCGTCACGTCCGGGCCGGTGGCCATGGCGTCGGTGTACATGGCCTGCGCCGTCTCGTTGGACGGGTCGAGGCGCAGCCATTCCATGAGCGCCTGCTTCGCGACGTCCTGGCGCTCGCTGCGCACGGCCGCGAAGCACAGGGCCTTGTGGGCGTCGGGCTCCTGCGGGGCGAGGCGCACGGTTTCACGGGCCGCTTCGTACGCCCGCTCGTGGTCGGCGGGAGGGGCCGTCGCGTAGGCGATGAGCACGCCGGACAGCGCGTAGTGGGAGGACCACTTGTCGGGTGCCCTGCGGACGGCTTCCTCTGCCGCGGCCCGCGCCTCGGGCTGCCGGCCCAGGCTGAGGAGCACCCGGGACAGCAGGATCAGCGCGCCGACGTGTCCGGGGGTGATCCGGAGCATCTCGGTGGCGGCCCGCGCCGCGGGCTCGTACTCGCCGAGCTTCTCGTGGGCGACGGCGAGCAGTTGCCAGGCCCAGTCGTCGTCCGGCTCCTCGGCGAGGTGGGGGGCCAGCACGGCCTTGGACTCCTCGAAGCGGTCTGCCGCCTGGAGGGCTCCGGCGCGCGCCAGTACCGGGTTCGCGCTCACAGCTTCCGCCTCTTCTTCAGGTACGTCACCAGGTCGTCGTACATGCCGCCCTCGTTGGCGAACATCGCCACGTTCCGCGCCGCCGCGAACCACGGCTCGGTCGAGGGGACCACCGACCTGGCGGCGTCGAGGAGGTCCTTCGTACCGATCATGCGGATCACGCCGGAGCGTGCGGAGTCGAGCAGGGCGCTCTCGGCGGCCGACTCGCACACGTGGGCG
The DNA here is from genome assembly GCF_003949955.1 of Streptomyces sp. WAC05292. NCBI lineage: Bacteria > Bacillati > Actinomycetota > Actinomycetes > Kitasatosporales > Streptomycetaceae > Streptomyces > Streptomyces sp. WAC05292. The sequence goes on along the minus strand of NZ_RPSE01000395.1, from coordinate 3,513 downwards.
AGGTCGGCGCCCGAGAGGCCGTCGGTCGCCTTGACGAGGCGTCCCAGGTCGACTGCTTCGATGGGCCGGTCGCGCAGGTGGTAGCGGAGGATCGCCTCGCGGGCGGTGGCGTCGGGCGGCAGGACGAGGAGCGTGCGGTCCAGGCGTCCCGGACGCCGGAGTGCGACGTCGACGTCCCAGGGGACGTTCGTGGCGGCGAGGACGAACACGCCCTCGTTGGCGGCGGAATCGATGCCGTCGAGCTCGGTGAGGAGCTGGTTGACGGTGTTGCGCATGCCGCTGTGCTGGGTCCGGCTGCGCTTGCCGCCGAGCGCGTCCAGTTCGTCGAGGAAGACGACGCAGGGCGCCTGGCGGCGGGCGGTCTGGAAGACCTCGTGCATGTTGCGCTCGGAGTTCCCGATCCACATGTCGAGGACGTCGCCCACGGACACGGACAGGAAGCTCGCGCCCAGCTCGCCGGCGACGGCGCGGGCGATGAAGGTCTTGCCGCAGCCGGGCGGTCCGTACAGGAGGAGCCCGCCGCGCAGGCTCTTGCCGTACAGCTTGCGCAGTTCGGGGTTGCGCATCGGGGCGAGGAACGCGGCTTCCAGGCGGTCCTTGACCTCCTGCATGCCGCCGACGTCCGCGAGGCGTACGGTGCCGGGAGCGGTGGCGTCCCAGGCGTCCGCGTCCCCCGGGTCACCGCTGCCGTCGGCGGTGACGGGTTCGGCGAAGCGGGGTTCGACGATGCCGTCGACCTCCTGCTCGGCCGCCCGCCAGTCGAATCCGGCGCGGGGGGACGGTGTGTCGGGGGCGGCGGGCCTTTCGGCTGCGGCCGCCTCGACGGACGCGGCCGGCTCCGCCGGCGTGGACGAGTCCCGGCTCGCGGGGTCGGAGGGCGCCGGTATCCCCATCGCCCGCACCATCAGCTCCCGTGCTGCCCCGTCCCCCGGCGCATGCTGCAACGCGGCGGCTGCCTCGGCCACCGCCGCGTCGTGACGACCCGCGGCGAGCAGCATTTCGGCGAGGTGCAGGCGCAGAGGAACGTCCTCGGGAGCCGCGTCCACGGCTGTGCGCAGGCTTCGTATCAGCGGGGATTGCGGGGCGGGGGGCTCTGACAGCATGATCAATTCATACGCGGGCCCTTCGCCGGCGGTCCAGCCGGGGAGGTGTGGGGTGGGTCACCACGTTCCCGTTCAGTCGAAGCGGACGCAGATCGACACCGGCAGCTTGGGCGACCATGTGCGGGTGGCCTCGTCGTAGCCGCGCGCGTAGCCGTTCTTGCCGGGCGGGCAGTGGTACGGGATGCGCGTCTCGACGTGGAACGTTCCGCCGGGGTTTCGCTGTCCGGGGCGCGCCACCACCCACTTGCCGTAGTGCGTGGCCCCCGAATTCAGGTTGACCGTCACGTAGACGCGGCCGCCCACGGTGAAGTTCCCGCCGCCCAGGGAGAGGTGGTTGTTGTACCCGTAGGAGAACACATAGGGCTGGGGCGCCTTGTACGGGTGCACGGCAGTGTCGGGTGCCGGTGCGGCCGGGGCGGGCGACGCCATGCCGAGACCGATCAGGGCCGCGCCGGCCACACCGATCGTGATGCGGCGCGTGCAGCGGGAAGTCGAGCGGGAGAACGTACGCATGACTGCTCCTCGATGAGGTGCGGATGCGGGGCCACCGGCCGGCCCACGCCGGGAGGCGGGGGAAGGCGGCCGGGGCAGAGGGTCGGCGCCCGCCGGCTCATCCACGGCACCCGGGGGCCGAGAAGGCGGTCATCGCGCGGGATGCATGCGGGGAGGTGCGGGTGCGCCGCAGGCGCGGCCCGGGGCGGTCCTCATGCCCTGTTCCAGTCTACCGAGCCCGCCCGGGCTGTGCAGCGCCCCGAAGCCGCTGCGGGCGGCGGCCGGCGCTCCGCCCGCCTCCGGACGGTCAGGCCGCCGTCAACGCCGTGTCGTGGTCTCCGGGGGTCCGGGCACGTACCGCGGCTCCCGCCACCACGGCCACACCGTGGCCGACGCCTTCGACGAGGTCGCCCCCCGGCCGCCGAAGGGCCGTCAGGCGCGGCCGGGGGGTCACCAGTAGGCGCTGTCGTCCCAGGGGCGGAAGCCCGCGAACTCGACGGGGTCGTCGTCCTCGTCCAGGGTGGCGAGTCCGGGCGCGGCCAGGGTGCCGCGCTGCCAGGCGAGGAGGGTGCCGATGAGGCCGCCTTCGAGCGGCGGGCCCTGGTCCGCGTGGCGGGGCCAGACGATCAGCGGCCATGCGTCGGGGTCCTCGCCCTCGGTGAGCCAGCCGAGGTGGTCGCCGTCGATGGAGTTGGCGAAGGGGAGGAAGCCGCCCGGGTCCGGCCAGACGGTGAGCGGGCACCGGTCCGGGAAAGCGTCCTTGAGGTCCCGGTAGGCGTCCGCGGTGTCCTCGGCATGCGTCAGGAAGCGCCGCCCGCCGGTCCTGAGCGGCGTGTGGAAGCGCAGCCATCCGCTCCAGATCCCGGCGCCGTACTCGTCCATCAGGCGCACGTACTCCTCGGGGAGCCGGGTGCCGAGCTCGGTGAACAGCCGCTCCCAGGAGCCGTCGCCGAGGTACGGCCGCTCGGGGGGCGGCGACAGCAGTCGCAGCGCGTCCCATCCGGTGCCGGTGGTCAGCGCGACGCGGCGCTCCGCTTCGGTGAGCCGGGGCGGGACCGGTGCGGGCGGGGTCCAGGCGCCGGCGTCGGCGAGGAAGGCCGTTCGCGCGACGGTGCCCGGGAGCGGGCCCATCAGCGGGCCGGGCGGAGAAGGCAGCTCCCAGGTGTCGCGGACGGTGTGCCGCAGGTAGCCGGTGAGCGTCAAGCCGTAGCGGTGCCAGGCGAGGAGGCCGCTGCCGGGCACCGCGCCCGAGTGCCGCACCACCACGGTCCACCCGTCCGGGTCGGCGGAGGCCGAGGTGTCCCAGAACAGCACGTCGCCGCCCCGCGTGCAGCCCCAGGCCAGCAGGCCGCCGGGCTCGGGGTGGAACACGGGGCGCTCGGCTTCGGGTAGTTTCCGGGCCTCGATCCGCGCCTCTCGGTGGGTTTCGCGCAGCCACTCGCCGTAGTCGAAGCGGCCCTGTTGCACGCAGGGGACGTGGATCCACACGTAATCGCCGAAGTCCATCGGGCCGTGCCGGTCGGCGAGCCGCCTGTAGTCGGTCGGCAGGCCGACCCCGAGCCAGTCCTCGACGGCCGTCCAGTCGACGGGGACCGCAGACGGCGGGCGCTCCGTGGAGGGGGTGGTGAACGTGCTCGCGTCCGCGGTCAATTGCCGGCCTTCCGATGTGCGTCTCGTGTTCGGCCGATTGTCTCCCGGGCGGATGGCGGGCAGCGGGTGGGGCCGGCGTCCGGCGCCGCCGGCGGGCGGGCGGCGCCGGACGTGGCCCTTCCCGTCTCGCGGGGTGCCCACCGTCAGCGCGGCCGGGCCGCGGCCGCGTCGGCGGTCCGGTGGCCGTGCCGGCCGGTCGCTCCGGGTATGCGCTTGCCCGGGGCGCGCTTGCGGGGCCGGGGCGTCGGGTGGAGGGCGAGGGCGGTGG
>NZ_RPSE01000394.1:0-5691 GCF_003949955.1 Streptomyces sp. WAC05292 | reverse complement strand
CCGGACGTACTGGAGCGCCTGCGGGCGGAAGCGGCGGGCTCACCCCGGTACGGGGAGCTCCGCGACGCCGGACCCGACGCTCTGGCGGCGGCCCTCACCGGCGCCGGCCTCCCCCTGTGGGCGCGGGTCTCCGGGGGCCCGAGGCCGGGTTCGTGGGAGCCTTGGGGCGGGCCGATCGGGCCCGCCCCCGTACCTTCCTGGACTGCAATGCCCTCTCCCGCCGAAGCCGAAGCCGAAGCCGAAGCCGGCCGCCCGCCCCGACGCGCCCTCGGGCGCGGCCCCGGCGCGGCCCCGGCCCCCGCCGCGCCGGCGCCGGCACCGGCGGAGCCGCAGGAGGCCGTCTGCGGGCCCGCGGCCGCCGAACCGGTCCCCGATGCCCCGGCAGGCACGGCCGCCCCTCAGGACCCGCCGGAGGCGGCATCCCGCACCGCGGCGGGGCCGGGGCCCGGCGTGCCCGCCGAGGCCGGGGCGTCCGCCGAAGCGGGTGACGGGCGCTTCACGCTGCGGCTCGACAACTTCGAGGGGCCCTTCGACCTGCTGCTGCAGCTCATCTCCCGGCACAAGCTCGACGTCACCGAGGTCGCGCTGTCCAAGGTCACCGACGAGTTCATGGCGCACATCCGGGCCATGGGACCCGACTGGGACCTCGACCAGACCACCGAGTTCCTCGTCGTCGCCGCGACGCTCCTCGACCTCAAGGCCGCCCGCCTCCTGCCCGCCGCCGAGGTGGAGGACGAGGCCGACCTCGCCCTCCTGGAGGCCCGCGACCTGCTCTTCGCGCGGCTGCTCCAGTACCGCGCCTACAAGCGCATCGCCGACATCTTCGCGGAGCGGGCCGACTCCGAGGGCCGGCGCCACCCGCGCACCGTCGGCCTGGAGGACCACCACGCGGCGCTCCTGCCGGAGGTCGTCCTCGGCATCGGCGCCGAGGGGTTCGCCCGGCTCGCAGCCAAGGCCATGCAGCCCAGGGCGGAGCCGCAGGTCTACGTGGACCACATCCACGCCCCCCTGGTCAGCGTCCGGGAGCAGGCCGCCGTCCTCGTGGCCGTCCTCCGCGAGCGCGGCGCGGCCACCTTCGACGAGCTCACCCGGGACACGGACGACACCCTGACGGTGGTCGCCCGCTTCCTGGCGCTGCTGGAGCTCTACCGCGAGAAGGCGGTCGCCCTGGAGCAGGAGGAGGCCCTGCGCACGCTGACCGTGCGCTGGACGGGCGGCGGGGCCGGGGCGATGCCCGCCGTGACCGACGAGTTCGACCGGATCGCCGAAGCCGGGGAACGAAGGAGTTGACATCCGTGGACCAGCCACCCGCCGAGGACGCCCTGCCGGGCGGCGACGGCCCGTACGACGCGGGCGACGCCCTGGCCGGGCTGCCGCTGAAGCCCGCCCTGGAGGCCGTCCTCATGGTCGTGGACGAGCCCGCCGCCGAGGCCCACCTCGCGAAGGTCCTCGACCGCACCCCGCGCGAGATCGCCGCCGCCCTGCGCGAGCTCGCCGACGAGTACGCCGTCCAGCAGCGCGGCTTCGAGCTGCGGCTCGTCGCCGGCGGCTGGCGCTTCTACACGCGCCCCCGCTACGCGGCCGCCGTCGAGCGCTTCGTCCTGGACGGCCGGCAGGCCCGCCTCACCCAGGCCGCCCTGGAGACCCTCGCCGTGGTCGCCTACCGCCAGCCGGTCAGCCGCTCCCGCGTCTCCGCGGTGCGCGGGGTGAACTGCGACGGCGTCATGCGCACCCTCCTCCAGCGCGGTCTGGTCGCCGAGGCGGGCACGGAACCCGAAACAGGTGCGATCCTGTACAGGACGACGAACTACTTTCTGGAGCGGATGGGCCTTCGCGGCCTGGACGAGCTCCCGGAGCTGGCGCCCTTCCTCCCCGAGGCGGAGGCGATCGAGGCCGAGACGCAGGAAGGCGTTCCGTCGTTCGATCCGGACGCACCGGACACCGAAGAAGACGACAAGACGACGGAACTTTGATGCGAAGCAGCGGCAACGGCAACGGCGGCAACCGGAACACGGGCGGCGGCGGCAGCCGCAGGGACGGAGACGGACGCGGGCGCGGCAACCCCCGCGGCGCCGGCAGCGCGCGCGACGAGCGGGCGGGCGGCGCGCCGCAGCGCCCGCGCCGCCCGCGCCCGGAGGAGCGGCGCTACGACGTCGGCCCCGACGGCGAGCGCACCCGCGGCACCCGAGGCGCGGACGCCCGCGGCGGCGCCAAGGGCAGCCCGAAGAAGCCGGGCCGGCCCCAGAGCGGCGGGCGCGGCGGCCAGGGCGGCGGCGCGCGGCGCGGCGAGGCCGGCTTCGGCAGCCCGTCGCGGCCGCGCGAGTTCGACGCCCGGATCGAGGAGCGCGTACGCGACCGGTACGCGGACAAGCCGGTCATCCGCACCCCGAAGACCTTCCCGGGCGCCGAGCAGGAGGGCGAGCGGCTCCAGAAGGTGCTCGCGCGGGCCGGCATGGGCTCGCGCCGGGCGTGCGAGGAGCTGATCGAGCAGGCGCGCGTCGAGGTCAACGGCGAGATCGTCACCGAGCAGGGCAAGCGCGTCCTGCCCAAGGACGAGATCAAGGTCGACGGCCTGACCGTGGCGACCCAGTCGTACCTGTTCTTCGCGCTGAACAAGCCGGTCGGCGTCGTCTCCACCATGGAGGACCCGGACGGCCGCCAGTGCCTCGGCGACTACGTCACCAACCGCGAGACCCGCCTCTTCCACGTCGGCCGCCTCGACACCGAGACCGAGGGCGTCATCCTGCTCACCAACCACGGCGAGCTGGCCCACCGCCTGACCCACCCCAAGTACGGGGTGAAGAAGACCTACGTCGCCGCCATCACCGGCCCGCTGCCGCGCGACATCGGCAAGCGGCTCAAGGACGGCATCGAGCTGGAGGACGGCTGGGCGCGCGCGGACCACTTCCGCGTGATCGACCAGGTCGGCAAGAACTACCTGGTGGAGGTCACGCTCCACGAGGGCCGCAAGCACATCGTCCGCCGGATGCTCGCCGAGGCCGGCTTCCCGGTCGAGAAGCTCGTCCGCACCGCCTTCGGGCCGATCGAGCTGGGCGACCAGAAGTCCGGCTGGCTGCGCCGCCTGACCAACACCGAGGTCGGCATGCTGATGCGCGAGGTCGGCCTGTAGGACGGCCGCGGCGGCCCGCTCCGCCCCCGCACGCGAAGCCCGCAGTGCCCCACACGGCACTGCGGGCTTTCTGCTTGCCCGGCACACCCCTCCCTGTTTATAGTCATGATGACTATTAAAGGAGTGAGGGGGGGTCGATGCTCTCGTGAGCTGGACCGAAATGCTCGGGTTCGCCACCGGGGCCCTGTGCGTCTGGCTCGTCGCCCGGCAGCACGTCGCCAACTGGCCCGTCGGCATCGCGAACAACGTCTTCTTCATCGTGCTGTTCACGCAGGCCGGCCTCTACGCGGACGCCGGACTGCAGATCGTCTTCATCGCCCTCGCCGCCTACGGCTGGTGGTCCTGGACCCACGGGGGTGGCCCGGGAACCGCCGGAGCCCTGCCGGTGCGCCGCACCACGCGCACCGAATGGGCCGTGCTCGCGGCGGCGGGGGCGGTGACGGTGCTCGCGCTGACGCTCCTTCTCGACCGGGCCACCGACTCGACCGTCCCCTTCTGGGACGCGCTGACCACCGGGCTGTCACTCGCGGCGACCTACGGCCAGTGCCGCAAGCTCGTCGAGTCCTGGTGGCTGTGGATCGCCGCCGACCTCGTCTACATCCCCCTGTACGCCTACAAGGGCCTTTACCTGACCGCCGTCCTCTACACCGGCTTCCTCGCGCTGTGCGTCGCCGGACTGCTCGGCTGGCGGCGCAGCCTGGCCGGCCTCGGGACGGACCCCGGCGCCCGTACGGCCGCGGAGGCGGCGGCATGAGCGGCGGCGCGCCCGGAATCCCGTACGGGCACGGGCTGGTCCTCGGCAAGTTCTACCCGCCGCACGCCGGCCACCACCACCTCGTGGACACCGCGGCCGCGCAGTGCGAGCGGCTCACCGTCCTGGTGTGCGCGGCCTCGGTGGAGTCCGTGCCGCTCGCCGACCGGGTCGCCTGGATGCGCGACGCGCACCCGCAGCCCGGCGTGCGCGTCGTCGGCGCCGTCGACGACATCCCGGTCGACCTGCACGACCCGGCCGTCTGGGACGCGCACATGGCCGTCTTCCGCAAGGCGGTCCCCGAACCCGTCGACGCCGTCTTCACCTCCGAGGAGTACGGGACGGAGCTCGCCCGCCGGTTCGGGGCCCGGGAAGTCCTGGTGGACCCCGCCCGCAGCCGCTTCCCCGTCTCCGGGACCGCCGTCCGCGCCGACCCCGTCGGCTGCTGGCCCCACCTCGGGCCGGCGGTACGGGCCGCGCTGGCCCGGCGGGTCGTGGTCCTCGGCGCCGAGTCCACCGGGACGACGACGCTCTCCCGGGAGCTCGCCGCCCACTACCGGGCCCGCGGCGGGGTGTGGGCCGCCACCGGGTGGGTCGCCGAGTACGGCCGCCGGTACAGCGAGGAGAAGCTCGCCGCCGCCCGCGCCGCCGACCCGGAGGCGACCTGGGAGGACATCGAGTTCGCCTCCGGGGAGTTCCCCGTCATCGCCCGCCGCCAGGACGGGGACGAGGAGCGCGCGGCCCGCGAGGGCTCGCCCGTCCTCTTCTGCGACACCGACTCCTTCGCGACCGGCATCTGGCACGAGCGGTACACGGGAGCCCGCAGCGCCGAGGTCGAGCGGATCGGGGCCGCCCGCAAGCGCGACCTGTACCTGCTGACCGACCACACGGACGTCCCCTTCGAGGACGACGGCCTGCGCGACGGCCCGCACCTGCGGCCCTGGATGACGGACCGCTTCCGCGAGGAACTGGAACGCACCGGGCGCCGCCACCTCCTCGTCACCGGCGACCGCGCGACACGCCTGCGGACCGCCGTCCGGGCCGTCGACGAACTCCTCGCCGAGGCCTGGCACTTCACCGACCCCCTCCCGGAAAGGCGCTGACCGCCATGGCTGACTACGACCCGCGCGCCTTCGCGCCGTTCGCGGTCACGGTCGACCTCGCCGTCTTCACCGTCCGCGCCGGCACCCTCCACGTCCTGCTGATCCGGCGCGGCCAGGACCCGTACGCGGGCGCCTGGGCGCTGCCCGGCGGCTTCGTCCTGCCCCGCGAGTCCGCCGAGCAGGCCGCCCGCCGCGAACTCGCCGAGGAGACCGGGCTGCCCGAGCCGGTCGTCGCCGCCCTCCACCTGGAGCAGCTGCGCACGTACAGCGAACCGGACCGCGACCCCCGGATGCGGGTGGTGTCGGTGGCCTTCACCGCACTCGTCCCCGACATGCCCGAGCCGGCCGCGGAGGGCGGCGGAGATGCGGACCGCGCCCGGTGGGCCGCGGTCGGGGAGGCCGGCCCGCTCGCCTTCGACCACGCGGCGATCCTCGCCGACGCCCGCTCCCGGATCGGCGCCAAGCTGGAGTACACCTGCCTGGCCACCGCCTTCTGCCCGCCCGAGTTCACCCTCGGCGAGCTCCGGGCCGTCTACGAGACGGTCTGGGGCACGGCCCTGGACCGGCCCAACTTCCGCCGCAAGGTGCTCGCCACCCCCGGCTTCGTCGAAGCCGTGCCCGGCGCCGCCCGGCTCACCGGCGGCCGCGGCAAACCGGCCGCCCTCTACCGGGCCGGCCCCGCCACCGCCCTGCACCCCCCGCTGCTC
>NZ_RPSE01000393.1:0-5702 GCF_003949955.1 Streptomyces sp. WAC05292 | reverse complement strand
GTGCAGGACGCGCCCGCCCCCGCCGCGCCCGTCGCGCAGGAGCCGGCCCCCGTACGCGAGGCCCCGGCGCAGCCGCCGGCCGCACAGCCGGAACCGCAGGCCCCGGCGCAGCCGCCGGCCGCGCGGCCGGAACCGCAGGCCCCGGCCGCCCCCGAGCCCTCGGCGCCCACGGCCGCGCCGGACTCGGGCGCCGCCGCCCAGATCCTCGCGCTCGTCAACAAGGAGCGCGCGGCCGTCGGCTGCCCGGCGCTCACCGTGAACGAGCAGCTGGCCAAGGCGGCCCAGGCCCACAGCGAGGACATGGCGAGCCACACCACCATGTCCCACACCGGATCAGACGGGTCGGACCCGGGCGAGCGCATCACGCGCGCCGGATACGAGTGGCGCACGTACGGCGAGAACGTCGCCTACGGCTACAGCACCGCCGAGCAGGTGATGCAGGGCTGGATGAACAGCCCCGGCCACCGGCAGAACATTCTCAACTGTGCCTTCAAGGAAATCGGCGTGGGCCTCGCCCAGCCGAACCACTACTGGACGCAAGACTTCGGCGCATCCCGCTGACGTGCCTCCCACACACGGTTTCGGAAACGGTTCCGCTTCCGATTCCGAGGGCTCCCGGCCCGGTGCCCCGCCGATCCCCCGGATCGGCGGGGCACACGCCTTTCCCCGGCACGGAACCGTTCGCCGGCGGCGGTCACGGGCCGGCGCCGAGGGCTGTCCCGCAAACGGCCTCCGAGCGGGCGACCGGCCCTTCCGTGGTCTCGGCGAGAAGGACGGGTGTGCAATGCAGCTCCGGCCGAATGACTGCTGTCTCCCCTGACGGGCGCGCCGGATGCCATGTGCGGATGGTGGGCAGCCCGTAAGGTGGCCCGATGTCTGCGATCAAGAAGTTTCAGGTGACCTTCGACTGTGCGGATCCGGAGCGGCTCGCCCTTTTCTGGTGCGAGGTGCTGGGCTATGTCCCGCAGCCGCCGCCGGAGGGGTTTGCCACGTGGGAGGAGTTCGCGCGGTCCAGGCCGGACGGGGAGCCCGTCGGGTGGTTCTCGTGCAGTGACCCCTCGGGGGTGGGTTCGCGGCTGCTCTTCCAGCGCGTCCCCGAGGGCAAGGTCGTCAAGAACCGGCTGCACCTCTGCGTGCGGGTGGGCACCGGCCTCGTCGGGGAGGAGCGGCTCGCCGCGCTCGAAGCCGAATGCGCGCGGCTGGTCGCCCTCGGTGCGGTCCGTGTGCGGCTGATGCTCGCCGACGAGGAGAACGAGTCGTGCATGGTCATGCAGGACATCGAGGGCAACGAGTTCTGCCTCGACTGAGCGCAGCGCGCCCTGTGGGAACCGGCCGGGCCCCGTTGTCAAGCCACGGGAATTCGAGGCCTGACCGGTCGGGGTGCCGTGCCGCCTAATCGAAGTCTCCCCCTCCCGCCGAGCGGCGGGGGTTCGACCAGCGAGGAGACGAGGGCGATGACGACGCACTGCCTTACCCACCGGTTCGCCGGCGACGGGATCCACCTGGCGCGGCGGGTGACGCAGGAGGTGCGCCGGACCGGCAAGCACTTCCTGCCGCGCCCCCTCCTGGAGCGGCTCAGCGCCTTCCGGGCGTGCCCGTCGACGTCCGCCGGCCCGTTCGTCCGGGCGTTCCTGGAGTGCGTCCTCGACAAGCACGACGGGGCGTACGGCAACCGCACCTACCTGGCGCTGCCCGTACTGGAGCTGGTTCTGGAGGGGGCGGGCGGCGCGCCGGACCCGGATCGGCTGGCCACGCTCCTCATCGCCGACGTCGCCCGCTTCGAGATCACGACGGCGGTCGAGAGCGGGGGACGCTCGGACCGGGATCCGCCCGGTCCGGCCGTCCTGGGCAAGCGGCTGCGGCATGCGCTGCGGTTCGCCGCCCCGGACCTCGCCGACGCCGTCGGCCCCGGGGACCGGGCTGCCGGCCGCGGCGGCGCCTGCCCGTCCGGGGCTCAGTGGAGCGGTATCGCCGACGCGCTGCCGGGGCCGCCCGCGACGGAGTCCGGGCGGTGGTTCGACGTGACCGTGCAGCCCGTGTACGTCCTGCACGACGAGTACTTCTTCATCCGCGTGCTCCAGACGCACGAGATGCTCTTCACGGCGATCGCCGGCGAGGTGCGGTCGGCCGTCGGGGCGCTGCGGGACGGCCGGCCCGCAGCGGCCGCGGAGCACGTGGACCGGGCGGCCGGACTGTTCGGCCGGGCCTCCGCGCTGTTCCGGCTCGTCGCCACGATGCGCCCGGGGCACTTCTCCTCCTTCCGGCGGTTCACGCAGGGCGCGAGCGCCATCCAGTCCGAGCAGTACAAGCGGTTCGAGGTCCTCTGCGGGACCCCGCCCGCCGCGCGCCTTGCGTCGGCCGCGTTCGCGGACGTCCCCGCGGTGCGGGCCGAGGCGGAGGACCCCGGCCGGGACACCCTCACCCGCGCCTATCTCGACCTGCGCCGCAGCGGCGGCATCGACTCCCGCGAGTGGGGGCTGCTGCACGGTGCGGTCGGCCGGCTGGAGGACCGGCACCAGCGGTGGAAGGCCACCCACCGGAGCATCGCCGCGCGCATGCTCGGCGGCGCGAGCGGTTCGGGTCACACCGACGGCGTCCCCTACCTGGAAGGCTGTCTGCGCAACCGGCTCTTCTGGCAGCTCGACCGGGCGGCCGCCTGATCCACGCGAGGGGGCGGGTAGCCTTGCGGAACGTTGCGGCGGACAAGGAGAGGACGTGCCATGCCGGCTCTGGGGAGCGGAAGGCGGAAGATGCTGATCGGCCTCGCGATCGTCGGCGTCCTCGCCGTCGCGTTCGGCACGTACTGGTTCCAGCCCTGGAAGCTGTGGACGGACCGCACGCTGCGCGAAGCCCTGCCGAGCGCCACCGCCGCCCCCTCCCCCACGGCGGGCGGCGGGACCGCGCCGCCCGCCCCGGCCGGCCCGCAGACGGTGGCGTCCGGCCGGTTCATCAGCCACGAGCACACCACCAACGGCTCGGTGAAGCTGCTCCGGCTGGCCGACGGCTCGTACACGCTGCGCCTGGAAGGCCTGGAGACGAGCGACGGCCCGGCCCTGTACGTGTGGCTGACCGACGCGCCGGTCAAGGAGGGCCGGGACGGCTGGCACGTCTTCGACGACGGCGCACACGTCAGCCTCGGCAAGCTCAAGGCCAACATGGGCGACCAGAACTATCCCCTGCCGGCCGGTACCGACCCCACCCGGTACACCAGCGTCAGCATCTGGTGCGACCGCTTCGACGTGTCGTTCGGCGCGGCGGCCCTCGGCACGGCCTGACCGCCGGCCGCCGGCGCCCGGTCAGTCGAGGGCCTTGCGGACCTCCCCCAGGTCGACGAACTTGAAGCCGGTGGCCTCGCGGTCGCCGTCACCGGGCGTCTCCCGGCCGTCCTGGACGACCAGCAGCCCGTTGGGGTACCTGGCGCCGAGCGGTGCGCTGAGGGCGGCGGCACCGTCGCAGGCCTCCGAGCCGTCGAGGGCCGCCGAGGCGGCGGTGATGCGGAAGGAGCCCTCGTACTCGTTGTCGTCCTCGGTTTCCCGGTCGTAGGCGACGAACCGGTCGTCACCCTGGCTGGAAGCCAGCAGACGGCCGTCGCCGCCGGGTTCGGTCACCAGGGTCAGCCCCTCGACGTCGGCCGACAGGTGCCTGCCGCCGTAGCCGGGGTCGGCGCCGGGCGTGCACTCCTCGGTCTCCTCGTCGTAGGTGCCGGGGACCCCGTACTCGCGGACCTTGTCCATGAGCCGGGCGGGACCGGTGAGGTCGGCCTTGAGCCGCCAGATGCCGACGTCTTCCTGCCCCGCGTAGAGCGTGCCGTTCGCCGGGTCGACGACCATGCCCTCCACCTGCGGCAGCTCGCCGGGCTCGGCGCAGGGCGTCCAGGAGGCGCCGTTCGGCAGCCGGAAGGAGGACGGGAGGTCGATGGTGCGCACCTGCCGGTAGCCGACGGTGCCGGCGCGGGTCGGCACCAGTTCGAGCAGGGCGATGCTCGTGCGGTTGCGCCGGCTGGCCAGCGCGTACGACCGCCCGGTGCTCCGGTCGGTCCACGTGGCCAGGCCGTACGCGGTGGCCTGCTCGTTGACCTCCTCCTGCCCGGTGGAGAACACGGGCCGCACTCCGGGGTCGGTGACGTCCGTGAGGGGGCCGCCCGGCCGGTCGCGGTCGATCCGGTAGATCCTCAGCCGGTCGTTCCCGCGGTCCGTGACCACGGCGACGTCGGCGCGCCCGCCCGCGAGGGGCAGTCCGTGCACCAGGTCGACGTTGTTGAAGCGGCCGGGCGCGTCGCCGGCGCCCGGGCCGGCCGGAGCGGGGACCGACTGGAGCTGCCGGGCGTCCAGGCCGTAGACGCGCAGGCCGCCCTGTTTCGCGGTGGCGATCACGAGGCTGCGGCCGGGGTCGGCGGCGTTGCGCCAGATCGCCGGGTCGTCCGCGTTGGCGTCACCGCCCGGCCCGTCGTCGAACAGGGCCGCGGTCTCGGCCTTCGGGTGGACTTCCGGAACGCCGTGGGCCTCGGCCGGCAGCGACAGCGCGGTGGCCAGTACCGGCCCCAGGACGAGCGCGAAGGCCCGGCCCGCAAGACGTGTCGTCATGTTCCCTCACCTGTGCGGGGGTTGCATCGTCAGGACGGAGACACTCTCCCGGCCGGACGGGCGGTGCGGGGGGCGGCCGGGCGACCGGCAGGTGAATTCGCCGTGGTGCGCGGGTGCGGTCGCTCCCGCGCCGCCGGGGCCGGGTCACAGCGGGCGGCTGAACTCCCGGCGGTTCGCGACGACCCGGTACCCGGCGCGCAGGAACGCCTTCGCCATCGCCGTGTTGGCCGCGTCGCAGTCTCCGCGGATCTCGGCCGCGCCGTGCGCGGCAAGGATGCGGGTGCCGCGTACGACGCCGGCTGCCGCGTACCCCTTGCCGCGGTGGGCGGGCGCGACGCCGACGAAGCCGATCACGGCGACGAGCGGGTTCTGCGCGGGCAGGCTGATCACGGCCGGGGTGCCGTCGGCGGCGTCGTATCCGATCTCCCACCAGTAGGGCTCGTGCTTCAGCCCTGCGGTCTCCTCGAAGAGCAGCTCGGCGGCGCGGCGCGCGCCGTGCTCGCGGACGTCGGCGGCGAGCCGGGCGTCCGCGGTGTCGGTGAGGAGGTCTTCGAGCAGGGCGACGAACGGTTCCGGCCCCAGCTCGGGGAGGGGGCGGAAAACGAGTGCGGGGTCGTCCGGAGGGAGCCGGTCGCCGGTGTGCGGGCCGGTGTCCAGGCTGAAGCGGCGGCCGTCGCGGACCTGCCGGAAGCCCGCCTGCCGGAGCAGGCCGGTCCGGCGCTCCGGGTCGCGCTGGAACTGGGGGGCCTGGGCGGGCGCGTCGATGACGTGCTCCAGGGCGGTCGCGCCCAGCTCGGCGGCGAGGCCGGCGGCGGCTCCGAGGAGCGCGGCCGCGGTCTCCGGCTCGTCGGCGGGGGCTTCGAACAGCACGACGGCCAGGGGGATTCGGTGGCCCGGGAGGGTCCACAGGACGGCGCTTCCCCAGGGCCGCCCGTCGCCGCCTTCGGCGACGAGGCACCAGGCGGGGCGGGTGCACCCGCTGTCGAGGAGCCGGGCGAGGTAGGCGCGCGTCGCGGCGTTCCGCTCGGGGTCGCCCGGGTGCTCGACGAGCGCGGGCAGTTCGCCGGGGCGGGCCGGGCGGACGGGCCGCCCCGGCGAACTGCCCGCGCTCGTCGAGCA
>NZ_RPSE01000392.1:0-5803 GCF_003949955.1 Streptomyces sp. WAC05292 | reverse complement strand
CCCCGCCCTCCCCCCGCCGCCCCCTCCCCGCCTCCCCCCCCCCCCCCGCCCCCCCCCTGTCCGCCGCCCCCCCCCGCGGCCCGCCCGCCGGCCCCGGCCCGCCCGCCGCCCCGCCCGCCGAGCTCCCCGCCGCGGGGCGGCGGGCGGGCCGGGGCCGGCGTACGAGACGCGGTAGAGGGCGCCGTACAGGGCGAAGACGGCGTGGCGGCCGTCGCCGGAGAGGGCGTAGCTGCCGATGCCCGCGGCGGTGAGCCGGATCCTCTCGCGCAGCCGGCGCTCGGCCTCGGGGAGCGGGCCGGGCTCGGGGGCGAGACGGCGCGGGTCGGCGAGGAGGGTCTCGGCGCCGGTGGAGGTGTCGAGGACCCAGAGGGAGTCGCGCGGGTCGGTGGGGCCGGTGGAGCGGAGGAACCAGAGGAGCCGGCCGTCGTCGCCGAAGGAGAAGGCGCGGGGGGCGCCGTAGGCGAAGCGGCCGGTGGTGGTGGAGAGCCGGAGGAAATCGTCCATGCAGGCGAGTGTGCCATGTGAAATGGCACACTGTACATGTGGTGTCGGTTAGGCCATCCGAGTGGTGTAGCGGGGGTGGCAGGTTTAGCGTCGACAGGGTGGACCCCAACGCAGCACCCGGCAAGGGGACCGACGGCGCGGGCGACGGCACGGGCCCCGCGGGCGACGGCGGCAACGGCGGCAACGGCGGCAGCAGCGGCAACGGCAGCGGCCTCGCCCTCTTCACCATCGCCTCGTGCCAGCTCATGGTCGTCCTCGACATCACCATCGTGAACATCGCGCTGCCGCACATCCAGACGTCCCTGGGCTTCACCACCGAAAGCCTCGCCTGGGTCGTCAACGCCTACACGCTGACCTTCGGCGGACTGCTCCTCCTCGGCGGCCGGGCCGGCGACATCCTCGGCCGCAAACGCGTCTTCATCTGCGGCGTCCTGCTCTTCGGACTGGCCTCCCTGCTCGGCGGGTTCGCCCAGAACGAGGGCCAGCTCCTCGCCGCCCGCGCCCTCCAGGGAGCCGGCGGAGCCATCGCCTCCCCCACCGCGCTCGCCCTGATCACCACCACCTTCCGCGAAGGACCGGCCCGCAGCAGGGCCTTCGGCGTCTTCGCCGGCGTCTCCGCGGCCGGCGGGGCGATCGGCCTGCTCGCCGGCGGCATGCTCGTGGAGTGGCTCGACTGGCGCTGGGTGCTCTTCGTCAACGTCCCCATCGCCGCGACGATCGCGGTCCTCGCCGCCCGCGTCCTCCACGAATCCGAGCGGCACCCAGGGCACTTCGACGTCGCCGGCGCCCTGCTGTCGACGCTCGGCATGGCGTCCCTCGTCTACGGCTTCATCCGCGCGGCCCAGGACGGCTGGCGCGACCCGCTCACCCTAGCGTCGTTCGGCGCCGCGGTGGTCCTGCTGACGCTGTTCGTCGTCAACGAGAAGCGCTCGACGCAGCCCATCACCCCGCTGCACATGTTCGCCGACCGCAACCGCGCCGGAACCTACGGCATCATGCTCTTCCTCGCCTGCGCGATCTTCGGCATGTTCTTCTTCCTCACCCTCTACGTGCAGAACGTCCTCGGCTTCAGCCCGCTGGCGGCCGGCCTCGCGTTCCTGCCGGTCAGCGCGATCATCGCCGTCGGCGCCGGCATCACCTCCCACCTGCTGCCCGTCCGCGGCCCCAAGCCGTTCATGGTCACCGGCGCGCTGTGCTGCTCCGCCGGCCTGGCCTGGCTGACGCGGGCCGACGCCGACTCCACCTACCTCGGCAGCGTCCTCGGGCCGATGCTCCTCTTCGGGCTCGGCATGGGCCTGCAGTTCGTGTCCCTGACCCTCATGGCGCTGTCCCACGTCACCGACCGCGAATCCGGCGCCGCCTCCGGGCTCCTCAACGCCACCCAGCAGGTCGGCGGCTCGCTCGGCCTGTCCGTCCTCGTCACCGTCTTCGGCACGGCCGGCCGCAACGAGGGCCGCGCCCAGGCCCGCGACTTCCTCGCCACCGCCACCCCGGAGCAGCTTCTCGCCTTCCGCCGCACCGGCCGGCTCCCCGACCCCTGGGCCGACCAGGTGCTCACCGCCGGAGTGAACGCGGCGTTCGTCGTCGCCGCCGCGTTCACCCTGGTCGGGGCACTCATCGCGGTCTTCGCCATCAAGGTCCGCCCCTCCGACCTCGAACGCCTCCGCGGCCGCAAGCAGTCGACGTCGGCGGAGGCGTGACGGGGCCTGCCTCCGCGATCAGGTCGCGCTCATGCCGCGTTCCGGCCACACACCCCGCTCCGCGTACAGCACCCGGAGCTTCCGCGAGGCCAGCAGGAACGCGTGGTCGACCCGCCCGTCCCGCACGGTCGAGGTGCGGGACGCCTTGTCCACGGCGAGCCGCCGCTCGAAGGCGTCCGGGTCGTCGCCGAATTCGTACTCCACGAGCCCCGCGGTCTCGGAGGCCTTGCGGAAATACACGAGGGCGGCCACCGTACGCCTCAGCCGGCCACGCCGCGGACACGGCAGCGGAGCGCGCCGTGCGTGCGCAGGGTGATGCCCGCGCTCAGCGGCACGTCCCGGTCGACCGCCTCGAACTCGTACGCCCGCAGCAGCACCGCCAGCGAGATCACCGACTCCAGCATCGAGAAGTGCTGCCCGATGCACGCGCGCGGCCCTCCGCCGAAGGGGAACCACGCGTACCGCGGCCGGTCCGCCTCCGCCTCCGGGGTGAAGCGGTCCGGATCGAATCGCTCCGGGTCCGGCCAGTAGCGGGGGTGCCGGTGCGTCACCCACGGCGCCAGGATCACATTGGCACCGCCCGGGACCGCATACCCGCAGATCTCGGTCGCGGCGACCGAGTTCCGGCCGATCACCGGCGCCGCCGGGTACAGCCGCATCGCCTCCTTCAGCACGCGCGTCAGGTACGGCAGCCGCTCCAGGTCGGCCGCCTCCGGCTCCCGGTCGCCCAGCACGCGGGCGACCTCCTCCCGGGCCAGCGCCTGCTGCTCCGGGTGCAGGGCCAGCAGGTGCAGCGAGTACGCCAGGGACGTCGCGGTCGTCTCGTGCCCCGCGAGCAGGAAGATCAGCACCTGGTCGCGCAGCTCGGCGGCGTCGAACGCGCCGTCCTCGGAACTCGACGCCGCCGACAGCAGCCCCAGCAGGTCCTCGCCCTGCGCGGCCTCCCCGCCGGAGCGGCGCTCGGCGATGATCCGGTCGCAGACCCCGTACAGCTCCTCCAGCGCCTCCGCGGCCCGCCGGTTGCCGGGCGTCGGCCACGACCGCGGGATGTTGACGGGGGAGTACCCGCGGCGCAGCACGTACTCCGTGATCACGGGGAAGCAGCGGTCGACGACGTCGACGGTGGTGTCGACGTCCGTCCCGAACAGGATCCGCGCGACCGCGCGCAGCGCCAGCTGCATCATCGCCTCGGACACGTCGACGACCCCGTCCGCGGCCCGCTCCCAGGCGGCCAGCGTCGTACGGGTCTCCGCCGCGACGGCCGCGGCGTAGCCGTCGACGCGGCGCCTGGTGAACAGCGGCTGCACGAGGCGGCGCTGGCGCAGGTAGTCCGCGTCCTGGCTGGTGAGCAGGCCGTTGCCGAAGGAGTCGCGGATCTCCTGGTAGAAGGGGTTGTCCTTGCGGAAGTTGGCCGACTCCGAGGCCAGGACCTGCTGCGCGCCCTCCGCCGAGAAGACGCAGTACAGGTCCTGGCGCAGCCCGGGCGGGCCCGCGGAGATCCGGACGACGTCGCCGTGCTCGCGGTGGGCCCGCAGGTAGGTGCCGAGTGCGTCCGACGTGAGCTCCGAGAGGGAGCCGAGCAGCGGATTCCCGGCCAGCACGGGCACCCGCCGGCCGCGGCCCGGGCCGGTGTCGCTGCCCGTCCCCGTCCCCGTCCCCGTTTCCACTGTCGCCATGGCCGCCCCCTCGACTCCGCACCCTGCCGGACCTGTTCCGGTCTGCCGATTCTGCCCCGTCCCCGGGCGGAGGGGCCCGATCCGGCACTCCGGCTGGCTGAAAATCGCCGCAGGGGCGGTATTCGGACGGGTGGGTCAGTCGTCCCAGTCCCAGGTGTCGAAGTACGCGGCGGTACCGGTTCGCCGGGCCTCCATGACGGCCTCCAGCCGCTCGAAGTCCCGCGGCGGCATCAGCGCCCGCCACTGCGCCGGCGGCAGGGCGCGTACGTCGTCGTGCTCGGCCGGGTCGAGGACGATGCCGTCGACCTGCTCGGCGGTCAGCCGCCCCCCGTCGAAGACGAACCCGATCGAACTCAGCGGCCACTCCTTCCCCGGCAGCCCGAAGACGGTCGCCAGGAGCCGCCGGGGACCCTCGTACACGATGCCGGTCTCCTCCCGGCACTCGCGCAGCGCGGTCTCCCACGGGCGCTCGCCCTCGTCCATGCAGCCGCCGGGCCACTGCCAGGGATGGCTGCGCGAGTACACGGCCCGCAACTGGACGGGCCGGTCCCGCTCGTCGGTGAAGAACAGGCAGCCGAAAGCGCTCGCCTTGGGCAGGGTCGCGGCGAACTCCTCGGCGGGCAGCCAGCCCGAGGTCACGCCCCCGGGAGTGTGATCGCCTGTACGGGACATGCGCGGGCGGCCTCCTTCAGCATCGGGTCGCCGCCACCGTCCTCGCGGCCCGGGATCACCATCCCGAACCCGTCGTCGTCACTGGTGAACACCGAGGGCGCTCTGAGCGCGCACTGGCTGCTGCCGATGCAGACGTCGGTGTCGATGGTGATCCTGTCGGCCATGGATCCGCCCTCCGGAGCTCCGGCCGCACGCGGTCGCGTGCGCGCGCAGCCCATGATCGCCCGCACGCCGCCCCACCCCCGGGCGAGTCGCCCACCCATTCACCCTGACGGGCGAGGAGAGCCGGTGCTCATACCGTCGCCCGCACGACGAGCGTGCCGATCGTCTGCCGGTCCTTCGGGCAGGGAAGCCGCTGACCGGCGGCCGAGGCGAAACCGGCGGCGCGGAGCTTCTCCTCCCACAGGTAGGGGCGGAAGCACCACCGGGTGATGGTGAGGAGTTCGTCGCCCGGGCCGTACAGGTCGTACTCGTGCGGGCCGGGGCATTCGCCGGACGGCGGCAGGTGCGAGAACGCGAACCGGCCCCCGGGCTTCAACGCCCGCCGGACCAGCGGCAGCAGTACGGCGGGATCGGTGAACCAGACCGCGCCGAAGACGGAGTAGATGCTGTCGAACTCCGCCTCCCGGCCGCTCAGGTACTCCTCGGCGCGCCCGTGGTGGGCCTCGATCAGACCGCCGAACCGCTCGCGGGCCGCCTCGATCTGCGGGGCGGAGATGTCGACGCCGACGGCCGAGGCCCCGGTCCGCGCGACGAGGGCGAGGTTGTCGCCCTTGCCCATGCCCAGCTCCAGCACGCGCTTACCGGGCCCGGTGTGCAGAAGTTCGAGGCCGGGCCCGTGGTCGCCGCCGTACTGCGTCCAGGAGAACCGCTCCCAGGGTTTGCCGGCTGCCGGCAGGTGTCCGAACTTCTCCCAGGACGCATCGCTCATGTCGTGGCCTCCTCGCGGGGCGGTCGCCTTTCACGGTCGTGAGGAGACTCTTCCCGGAAGCCCGGCCGCTGCCGGGACGGTAATCGGACGACCCTGCGCTTTCGCTCAGTAGCCCCAGCGCTGGCCGACGCTGTCGTCCTGACGGCAGTGGATGGTGCGGCCGTTGGCATCGCGGCCGGAGGTGCCGACGTCGGCCTTCCGGCAGATCTGGCCGGCCCTGTAGCAGTTCCCGGCGTTCGACTTCGGATAGCAGTCGGTTGCCGCCTTGGTGGGCGCCGGCGCGGGCGCCTTCGTGCGCGTGGGGGCGGGCGGGGCCGGAG